>JAYTDH010000127.1:0-14900 GCA_043736095.1 Gemmatimonas sp. | reverse complement strand
GGCGCGTGGCAGAAGCAGCTCGAGAGTTCGTTCTTGTTCGAGGACACGCCCGATCAGCGCACGGCGACCGAGCAGGTCAAGTTGGATATGGAAGGGCCGCGTCCGATGGATCGCCTCCTTGTGGGCGATGTCGGCTATGGCAAAACGGAAATCGCCGTTCGTGCCGCATTCAAGGCGGTGCAGAGCGGACGGCAGGTCGCCGTCCTTGTGCCCACGACCGTGCTCGCCGAACAACACGCGCGCACGTTTGGTGATCGCTTCGCCGATTTCCCGGTGCGCATCGCGGTGATGAGCCGTTTCCAGTCGGGAAAGGAGCAGGCCAACGCGCTCAAGGAACTTGCTGCCGGTAAGATCGATGTCATCATCGGCACGCACCGGCTGCTCAGCCCCGACGTGAAGTTCCACGGCCTCGGTCTGATTGTCGTGGACGAAGAACATCGCTTCGGTGTCAAGCACAAGGAACGGCTCAAACAGTTGCGGCTCGAGACAGATGTGCTGACGCTCACGGCGACGCCGATTCCGCGCACCTTGCATCAGTCACTCGCGGGGCTGCGTGATCTCACGTTGATGCAGACGCCGCCGCGCGACCGCTCGCCGGTGCTCACCTTCCTCGAGCCGTGGGATGACGGCCTCATCGACGAAGGCATCGCGCGCGAGCTGGATCGTGGCGGCCAAGTCTTCTTCGTGCATAATCGCATCGAGACGATTCTCGCCGTTGCCGATCACGTGAAGCGTGTCGCGCCGCGGGCGCGGGTTGGCGTCGGGCATGGCCAGATGAAGGACCGCGACTTGGAGGAGATCATGCGCCAGTTCGTGGCCGGCGAGATCGACGTGCTCGTGTCCACGCTCATCGTGGAGAGTGGGATCGACGTTCCCAACGCCAATACGATGTTCGTGGACCGCGCGGACCGGCTTGGGCTCGCGCAGCTGTACCAGCTCCGCGGGCGCGTCGGCCGCTCGCATCGCCGTGCGTACTGTTACTTGATGGTCCCCGATCATGTGGACGAGGACGCAGAACGCCGCCTCCGGGTGCTCGAGCACCACACGGAACTCGGCGCGGGATATCGCGTGGCCCTCAAAGACATGGAACTGCGCGGGGCGGGGAATCTCCTCGGCCCCGAGCAGTCTGGGTTCGTGCACGCCGTCGGCTTCGACCTCTACCTGCGGATGCTCGACGAGACCGTTGCCCGGATGCAGCGTGGCGACGACTCGCCCCCGCCCCCGCCGGCCGATGTCACGCTCGACCAGCCCCACTACCTCCCGGACGACTATATCGAGTCGGCCGCGGTGAAGCTCGATCTTTACCGCCGGCTCGGTGCCTCGCGGACCGCCGAAGACGTGGACGCGCTCCGGGCCGAGGTCCGCGACCGATTCGGGCCGCTCCCCGCCCCGGCCGAGGCGTATCTGATGGTGGCCAAGCTCCGGCTCCTCGGCGGCCCCTTGGCCGTCGAGGGAATGCTGGTGCGTGGCGACGAGGCCCGCATTAACTTCCGTGCCGACGCCGTCCCGCGTCTAAAGCCGCTTGCGGCCGCCTTCCGGGACGTGCAGTTCCAAGTGGACGTACGCCGGGTGCAACCGCTCTCGCTGAAGCTCACGCGACTGGGTGGGTCCACCCTCCTGGACGGACTCGTTCGGGCGCTGCGCACCATCCATCCCGATGCACGGTAGAACTTTCCTTTCCCCCTTCGCTTTCTCATGACCCGCCTTCGCACTTCTCTGCTCGCAATCCTGTTGCTCGCCATCCCGGCCTGCGGCGCTCTGAAGGACGCCCTCACGGCGCACTCGGACGTCGTCGCACGCGCCGGCAACCAAGAGCTCAGCGTCAGCCGCCTCGCGCAGCTGATGGCGAACTCCGAGGTGCCGCTCCGCCCCGACGTCGCGCGTACCATCGCGCAGATCTGGGTGAACTATCAGCTCCTCGGGCAGGCCGGCGCGCACGGTGACACGCTCGGCACGCTCGAGAACGCCGACCTCGGCATGTGGTCCGCCATCGCGCAGCTGCGCACGCGGAAGTACTACGAGCTCGTCTCCAAGGATTGGGCCAAGCCGGACTCGGCCGCATTCGAGAAGGCCTACAACGACGGCGAGCTCCTCGCCGCCTCGCACATCCTCCTGGCGAAGCAGCCGGAGGGCTTCGGCGCAACGGCGAACGATTCGATCCGCCGCGAGGCCGAGCGGCTCGCCACGCAGGTGACGTCGGCCAACTTCGCGGATCTCGCGCGTCGGCGCTCGCAGGACCCGGGCTCTAAGGATCGTGGCGGCGACTACGGCGTCTTCCCGCGCGGGCAGATGGTCGGCGAATTTGATGCCGGCATCCTCGCCGTGCAGCCTGGCCAGATCACCAAGGTTGTGGAGACGCAGTTCGGTTACCACATCATCCGCCGCCACACCTACGCGGAAGTGCGTGAGCAGTTCGGTACGGCCTACGAGGGCATGTTTGCGCAGCGCGCCGAGAGCGTCTTCTTCGCTGCGCTCGAGCGCGACGTGAACGTGCAAGTGAAGGAGTCGGCGCCCAAGCTCGTGAAGGCGATCGCCGAGGACATCGATGCGTACCGCGACGACCGCACGGTGATTGCGACCTCGCGTCGCGGCAACCTCTCTGCTGAGCGTCTCGCGCAGTGGATGGCGGCCTTCCCGCCGCAGTCGCAGATGCGTGGACAGGTGCTCGAGGCGCCGGACTCGCTGATTCCGCTCTTCGTGAAGAACATCATGCGCTCTGAGCTGCTGCTGAAGTCGGCAGACTCGGCGAAGATCACGCTCGACTCCACAGAGACCGCAGACATCCGCGCGGCATTCTTTGGTGGCGTGGTGCGCGTGATGACCGGCCTCCAGCTCGCGCCGGCACAGCTCGCCGAAGCGGGCGATGACGAGGCCGCCCGCGAGCGCCTCGCGGCAACGCGCGTCGAGGAATACATCACGCGCTTGATCCGAAATGAAGGGCAGTATGTCGAGGTCCCCGAACAGGTCGCGCTCGTGTTGCGTGATCGTTTCGAGAGCCGCGTCGTACCAGCCGGCCTCGACCGCGCGTTGGCTGAGGCGACGGCGCTCCGCGCCAAGGCCGATTCGACCGCGACCGGTGGTGTGCCGTCGGCGGTTCCTGTGCCGGGCGCGCCGATGACTGGAGCGCCGATGACTGGAGCGCCGATGACCGGAGCGCCGATGACCGGAGCGCAGGCGCCGATGCCGGTGCCGGCTCCCGCAACCAAGACGCCGTAAGTGATGCACGCACTCCGCGTCCTCTCTCTGCTCGTCGTCCTCGCCGCCCCCGTGGCGGCGCAGGGCGAGGCCGACGCCCTCCGCTTGGTGGACGTCGACCGCGTCGTCGCGATCGTGGCGAAGAAGCCGATCCTTATGAGTGAGGTACTGGAGCGGATCAACCAGGCGCGTTCGCGCGGGCTGCAGATTCCGCGCGACACCGCGGCGCAGCTCGTGCTCGCGCGCGAACTGCTCGAACAGTTGGTGGACGAAGAAGTGCTCGTCGCGGTGGCGACTGAGTACGCCATCGTGGTGAACGAGGCCGAGGTCTCGGGCGTCGTGGATCGCAGTATTGGGGAAATCCGTGCGCGCTTTACCACGGAGGCTGAGTACCGCGAGGCACTGCGTCGCGAGGGATTCGGCACGCCCGAGGAATACCGCAAGCGGTCCATCGAACAGGGTCAGCGTGAGAAGATGCAGACCAAAGCGCTCGATACACTCCGCGCGCTCGGCCGCCTGGCGCCCGTGAACGTCACGGAGAGCGAGGTGCAGGAAGCGTTTGAGCGGTATCGCGTACAGCTCGGTCCGCGCCCGGCGACGGTCGCGTTCCGACAGATCGTCGTCTCGGCCAAGGCGAGCGATGAGAATCGCGACAAGGCGCGCGCGTTGGCCGATTCGCTTCGGCTCGCGCTCGAGGCGGGTGCGGCGTTCGATTCCGTGGCCCGCGCGTTCTCGCAGGATGGGAGCGCGGCGCAGGGTGGTGATCTCGGCTGGGCGCGCCGCGGGATGATGGTGCCCGCGTTCGATCAGATGATGTTTGCGCTGTTGCCCAACCGCATCTCCCCGGTGGTCGAAACCGAGTACGGCTTTCATATCATCCGCGTGGATCGTGTGCGGCCGGGCGAGGTGCGTGCGCGACACGTGCTGATCCGCCCGAAGCTCGAAGAAGCGGATGCCGAGCGCGCGCGACTGCGTGCCGACTCCGCACTCGCGATCTGGCGGGATGGCGCTCCGTTTGACTCCGTAGTGCGGCGCTTCCACGATCCCGCTGAGGAGAAGAGCATCCCCGACGGCATTCCGATCGACTCGCTCCCGGTGGAGTATCGACTCGCGGTGCGCGAGAAGGCGGCGGGGAGCTTCACCGAGGTATTTGGACTTCCCGATCCCGGCACCGGACTCCGCAAGTTCGCGGTCGCGCAGATTACGCTCGCGAAGCCCGCCGGCGAATGGGAAATCGATGAGTTCCAAGAGCGCGTGCGGAAGCAACTGCGCGAGGAGAAGTCCACCCGCCGTACATTGGACATCCTGCGACGCGAGTACTACGTCTCGTTGCGCTTGTGACCGCTGGGCCTGAGGTATCGCTCCCAACGCTCGCCGTAACACTCGGCGATCCGCGCGGGATCGGACCCGAGATTGTGCGGATGGCGCTCGCGACCCGAGAGGTCGCGAGCGCCGCTCGCTTTGTGGTGGTGGGCCCCGAGGGCACCGGCGTCGCCGTTGAGGAATCGATTGGTCGGTGGGACGGTGGCACGGGAGTACGCTCGGCGGCGCACGCGGCCGAGGCCGGCGCGCTGGCGGCCAGAGCGATTGAACGCGCGGTCGAACTCGCGCTGCAGGGTGTGGTGCAGGGAATCGTGACGGCGCCGATCGACAAGTCGGCACTCGCCGCCGCGGGCTATACCGACCCCGGTCACACCGAGATGTTGGAGCGTCTCACGGGATTCCCGACGACGATGATGCTTGCCTCGCCGCGGCTCCGCGTGGTGCTGGCGACCACGCACCTCGCATTGCGCGATGTGCCGAATGCCGTGACGGTCGAGGCGTTGGTGCGTGCGGCGCGCGCGACGCGCACCGGACTTCGCGACTGGTTCGGCATCGAGGAGCCGCGTCTCGCGTTGTGCGCGATGAACCCTCATGGCGGCGACGGTGGCCGCTTTGGCGATGAGGATACGCGCATCCTCGCACCGGCGGCACTCGAGGCTGGGATGAGTGGTCCTTTCCCCGCCGACACGGTGTTCGTCCGTGCGATGCGCGGCGAGTTCGATGCGGTGATCGCGCCGTATCACGATGTGGGAATGACCGCCATCAAGGTCGCGAGCTTTGGCGAGGGAGTGAACATCACGCTCGGGATGCCGTTCCCTCGCACCTCACCAGATCACGGCACCGCGCTGGATATCGCGGGGCAGGGCATCGCTGATGCGTCGTCGATGATCCAGGCGATGATCACGGCCGCGGCGATTGCGCAGACAATCGCGCAGACAATCGCGCAGACAGTCGCGCAGACAATCGCGCAGACAATCGCGCAGACAATCGCGCAGACAACCGCCAAGTCCACCGCTACACGATCGGCACCAACGCCACACTGAGCACCTTGATTCGGCGCCCGTCCATCTCGAGGACGGTGAACTGTGCGCCCGACCCCGTCGCCGTGTCTCCCGCGACGGGTAGACGGCCCAGCAGCCCAAATACGTAGCCACCGACGGTCGTGAAGTCTTCGTCCGGAATCGCCAAGCCCATTTCGGTGTTGAGCTCGTTGATGTTGGCATCGCCGCGTACCAATCGCGTACCGTCGGGGCGCTGCGTTTTGAAGGTCGAGGTCATCGCGTCATCGTACTCATCGAGAATCTCACCGACAATTTCCTCGAGGAGATCCTCCATCGTGACCATGCCCGCGGTGCCGCCGAACTCATCGAGGACAATCGCGAGATGCTCCTTCCGTCTCTTGAAATCGGCGAGCACTTCCTCGACCTCGCGCGAGCCCGGCACCACATGTACGGGCCGCACAATCTGCGTGAGCGCGAAGTTTGCGGGCGGCTGACGTAGCACGCGCAGCAGATCCTTGGCGTGCACCATCCCGACGATGTCGTCGAGCGTCTCGCGGTACACCGGATATCGCGAGTAGCCGGCCTCCACCACGATCGCCACGGCATCGTCGAGCGTGGCCTCGGCGGGAATCGCCATGATCTTGGTGCGCGGCGTCATCACTTCGCGCGCGTTTTTCTCGGAGAACTCGAACACGCCGCCGAGAATCTTCGCGTCACTCCCGCCGAGCAGGCCCCCTTGGTGCGCGCGCTCCACGAGCAGGCGGATTTCATCGGGCGAATGCGGCGTCTCCTCCTCGCTGATCTCCTTTTGACCGACGAGCTTGAGCAGGAGGTTCGACGAGCCGTTGAGCAACCAGATGAACGGCCAGGTGAGCCAGGTAAAGGCGAGAATTGGCGGCGCGAGCCACTTGGCGAACTGCTCGGGATAGTTCAGCGAGAGCGCCCGCGGCGCGAGCTCGCCGAACACCACGTGGAGGTAGGTGACAATGGTCAGCGCCACCGCCGCGCCGATTCCCACGCGCACGGCCTGCTCGAGTGGGAGCGGGAGCGCCTCGAACCAGACTTTGAAGAAGTGGCCGAGCGCTCCTTCGGCGACCCAGCCCAGGCCGAGGGAGGCTAGGGTGATTCCCAACTGGCCTGCGGAGAGGACTCGGGTGAGATTACGGCGAGAGGTCGCGGTGACGGCGAACCGGGCGAAATGGTCCCCGCCACGCACCATGGCCTCGAGGCGGGACCTCCGCGCTCGGACGAGCGCGAACTCCACCGCGACGAAGAAGGCGTTGAGGGCGAGCAGGACGATGATGCCGAGTACGCGTGACCACATCACCGAAAGGTATGACGACTGCCAGATCAGTCGCCACTCGGACGGTCCGCTTCCGGCGGGCGCGGGAGCGGACGCGCACGCGCACGCGCATCCACACGCGCACGGCGCGAGGTCGAGCACGCGCGCCCTCGCGATCGCCGCCGGACTGACCGCCGTATTTATGGTGGCCGAGGTCGTGGGCGGCCTGCTCAGCAACTCGGTGGCCCTGCTCGCCGATGCGGGGCACATGTTCACCGACGTGGGCGCGCTTTCGCTCTCGCTCTTCGTGGCGTGGTTCAGTCGCCAGCCGGCGTCGCCCCAGCGGACGTACGGCTCGCTGCGCTGGGAGATACTCGCGGCGTTCATTAACGGCGCGGTGCTGCTCTTACTCTCCGTCTGGATCCTCTGGGAGGCCGTGGCGCGACTTGGCGCTCCCGAGCCCGTCCGGGGCGGGCTCATGCTCGGTATTGCGGTCGCCGGATTGGTGGTGAATGCGCTGAGCGCCTGGCTCCTGCACGGGAGTGCCGACTCGAGCCTCAACCTGCGCGGCGCCTATCTCCACGTGCTGAGCGATCTGCTCGGCTCGGTGGCCGTTATCGGGGCCGCGGTGGCGGTCGAGCTCTTCGGGTGGCTACAGGGGGACGCGGTGGCGTCCATCTTTGTGACACTCCTGATTATGCGGGGTGCATGGCGCCTCGTGCGCGAGGCGGTCGATGTGCTATTGGAGGCTTCTCCCGCGCATATCG
Source organism: Gemmatimonas sp. (assembly GCA_043736095.1). GTDB lineage: Bacteria > Gemmatimonadota > Gemmatimonadetes > Gemmatimonadales > Gemmatimonadaceae > Pseudogemmatithrix. Next base: position 7,332 of record JAYTDH010000127.1, on the reverse strand, counting down.
ACGTCGAGACGGTGCGCGCCGCGATGGCCCAGGTGGCCGGCGTCGGCCGCGTGCACGACCTCCACGTCTGGACGCTCACCTCGGGGGTGGTGGCGATGAGTGCCCATGCTATCGTACCTTCGGCGGGAGACCATCAGCGCGTGCTCGGCGATTTGCACGAAGCCGTGGGCCGATTCGGGATCCGGCACACGACGATTCAACTTGAAGGCGAACCTCTCGCGGCCTGTTGCGGCGACCCGCTCGACCCTCCTCTTACGCCGGCGATTTCCTGAATGGCGCAACTTGACCGCCTCCTGTCCGTGATGATCTCCAACCGCGCCGACGAGCTCATGCTCGCCGAAGGAGCGGCGGCCGTGCTGCTGGTGGACCAGCAAGAGCGGCCCGTCACGAAGGCGCTCGCCGCCGCGCAGATCATCGCGCTGCTCAAGGAGATTGCACCGGCCGGCGCTTCCGCGTCTCTTGACGCCAAGCAACCGACCAAGTTCCAGTACATCAGCGAGGACAGTGTCTTCATCGTGCGGTGCATGATGCAGGGCGAGAAGCTCGCGGTGCGAATTCAGGTGGACGCCGACGGCGAGTTCAAGCGCTCGACCGGCATGTTCACGCGCGTGGTCGAGGACGATGCGGCGACCCCGCCAACCACGCTGCCCAACGTACAGGCGGCGGCGGCCGATCCGACGCAGGCGCGCGATGCGATGGAGAAGCTGCTCCGGATGCTTGTGGAGCAGGGGGGCTCGGACCTCCACATGCGCGTCAGCGAGCCGCCGATTTTGCGCAAGAGTGGTGAGATGCACCGGATTGAGGGGCAGCCCAAGCTCGACCCCATCACGATTGAGTCGTTGCTGCGCTCCATCATGCCGGAGCGGAATCTCAAGGAGTTCGACGCGAGCAACGACTCCGACTTCGCGTACGAGATCACCGGCTTGGCGCGCTTCCGAGCGAACGTGCTTCGCGACCGGAAGGGCATGGCCGCGGTGTTCCGCGTCATCCCGAGCGCGATTGTGTCGGCCGAGCAGTTGGGGATGACGCAGGAGGTCATGAACCTCTGCTTTCTCACCAAGGGGCTCGTGCTGGTGACCGGCCCAACGGGCTCGGGCAAGTCGACGACGCTCTGCGGGCTGGTAGACCTCGTGAATCGTTCGCGCGAGGATCACGTCATCACCATCGAGGACCCGATCGAGTTCGTGCATGAGAACAAGAACTGCATCATCACGCAGCGGCAGGTCGGTGTGCACACGGGTTCGTTCAAGAGCGCACTGCGCGCGGCGTTGCGTGAGGATCCCGACATCATCCTCGTCGGTGAGCTCCGCGACCTTGAGACCGTGGCGATCGCGATTGAGACGGCGGAGACGGGCCACTTGGTGTTCGGCACCTTGCACACGACCACTGCGGCGAGCACGATTGATCGTCTGATCGACCAGTTTCCGGCGGACCGTCAGGAACAGGTGCGCACGATGCTGTCGGAGTCGCTGAAGGGTGTGGTGTCGCAGGTGCTCTGCAAGAAGATTGGTGGCGGTCGCGTGGCGGCGCGCGAGATCCTCCTCGTGACGCCGGCGATTTCCAACCTAATCCGCGAGGGCAAGACGTTTCAGATTCCGTCGATTATGCAGACGTCCAAGCGCATTGGCATGATTACGATGAACGACACGCTGTTAGACCTTGTCGAGAAAAAGCTCGTGGAGCCGAAGGAGGCGTACATGCGCGCCGTAGACAAGGCCTCGTTTGTGAACAGCCTGAAGGCGAAGGGGTTCGACGTGGGCTTTGTCGATGTGGACCCCACGAATTCGCCGTCGGGCGGGCCGTCGGGCGGGCCGCCGAGCGGGCCGGCGGGCGGGGGTGCGGGCGGGGGTGCGGCGGGCGGGGCGGCGAAGCCGGGTGCCGCTCGGCGCTGACGGAAGGCGGGATGCTAAAGGGGACGCGACGGCGGTGAAATCGGCTCCACGAGCCTACCTCCTCGGACCCTCTTCGTAGTATCTTGTAAGGCTATGGAAATCCGCAATATTGCTATCATCGCGCACGTGGATCACGGGAAGACGACCCTCGTGGACCAGATGCTCCGGCAAGCCGGAGCTTTTCGCGCCAACCAGGTCGTCGCCGAACGCGTGATGGACTCGAGCCCGCTCGAAAAAGAGCGCGGCATCACGATCCTCGCGAAGAACACCTCCGTGCATTGGGGTGACACCAAGCTCAACATCGTCGACACGCCTGGGCACGCCGACTTCGGTGGAGAGGTCGAGCGCATCCTGCGCATGGTGGACGGCGTCCTGCTGGTGGTTGATGCGTTCGATGGGCCGATGCCGCAGACGCGCTTCGTGCTCCGCAAGGCGCTCGCGCTTGGCCGCACCGTGATCATCTGCATCAATAAGATCGACCGCCCCGGCGCCGATCCGATGCGCGTGCACGAGGAGGTGCTGGACCTGTTGATTGAGCTCGAGGCAAACGAAGCGCAGCTCGACGCGCCGGTCGTCTACGCGTCGGGCCGTCACGGCACGTCGACCATGAGCATGGACGATCCGGCGACGACCCTCACGCCGCTCTTCGAGACAATCGTGCGACACGTGCCCAAGCCGCCGTCCGACTGGGCCGCCCCGTTCCAGATGTTGGTCTCAACAATCGACTACTCGAACTATCTCGGCCGCTTGGCCATCGGGCGTATCGACCGCGGGACCGTGCGCGTGGGCGATACCATCGCGCTGCTCCCCGTTGATCACGCCACCAAGGGGACCTTGGGACGCGTCACGAAGTTGTTCGGATTCGAAGGACTCGAGCGCATTGAAGTGCAGGAAGCCGTCGCGGGCGAGATTGTGTCGCTCGCGGGTTTTGAGCACGTCGAGATTGGCCTCACGCTCACCGATCCGGAGCACCAGGAGCGGCTTGAGGGAATCGCCGTTGAGGAGCCCACGATTTCGGTGGACTTCCTCGTGAACAACTCGCCGTTCGCTGGTCAGGACGGCAAGTTCGTCACCTCGCGCCAGATCAAGGAGCGCCTCGAGAAGGAACTTGAGCGCAACGTCGCGTTGCGCGTGGAGGAGACGGATTCCACCGACACGTGGACGGTGTCGGGGCGTGGGGAACTGCATCTCTCGATCTTGATGGAGACGATGCGCCGTGAAGGGTTCGAGTTCCAGGTCTCGCGTCCGCGGGTGATTTTACATCTCGGCGAGAAAGGCGAGAAGCTCGAGCCGTACGAGGAGCTGGCAATCGACGTGCCGGAAGAGTTCATGGGCACGGTCATCGAGAAGCTCGGCCCGCGCAAGGCGAGCATGATTGAGATGAAGAACCCGGGGCAGGGGCTCGTGCGCATCGTGTACAAGATTCCGGCGCGCGGCCTCTTTGGATATCGCTCGGAGTTCCTCACCGACACGCGCGGCACGGGCCTGATGCACCACCGGTTCCTGGAATACGGGCCGTGGGCGGGTGGATTGGCTGGACGTCTCCGCGGCGTGCTCTGCTCGATGGAGCAGGGGACAATCATCGCGTTCGCCCTGGGGAACCTGCAGGACCGCTCGACCCTTTTTGTGAAGCCGGGCGACGAGGTCTATGAGGGCATGATCGTGGGCGAGAATTCCCGTCCGGGCGACATGGACGTGAATCCGACCAAGGAAAAGAAGCTCAGCAACATGCGGTCCAAGAGCGCTGACGACGCGATCTCGCTGGAACCGCCGCGCCTGTTGACGTTGGAAGGGGCGTTGGAGTATATCGAAGACGACGAACTGATTGAGATTACCCCGGCCTCGATTCGGTTGCGTAAGCGGATGCTCAAGGTGAGTGACCGCAAGAAGACGAATCGTGATGCAAAGCGCGATCGCGACGCGTAGATCGGCGTCGCGCTAACCAACCAACTGGAGAGACGGAACATGCGGGGCAGCGCAGTAGCGCCGTGGAAGGTGGCGGCGACGGAGAACGAAGAAGCGTTTGCGGGGTTCGACGCCGCGCTCGACGAGGAAGGTGTCTTCGACGATCCCGAGGCGCCCGACGAGGATGACCTCGACGACGACGATCTCGACGACGACGATGATGAGGACGATGATGACGATCTCATCGACCTTGATGACGAGTACGACGAGACGGATGAGGGCGAGAAGCCGCATCCGGGACGATTCGAGGAGTAGGCGTAGCGAAGGGGGCGCCGATTGGCGCCCCCGTTGGCGTTCAGGGCGTTACTTGCCACCGTCCAATGCCCGCTCCAACGTCGCAATCACCGTCCGGAGCACCTGCACGCGCGCGAACCTCTTATCGTTCGCCGCCACGACGGTCCAGGGTGCGGTCACCGGAGAGCAGCGCGCCAGCATCTCCTCTATTGCCGTGCGATAGGCCGGCATCTGCTTGCGATTCCGCCAATCGTCGTCGGTGATCTTGTACTGCTTCCACGCGACGCGCTGGCGTTCTTTGAAGCGCTTGAGCTGCTCGTCCGGGCTGACGTGCATCCAGAACTTCGCGACCCCCAGCCCATGGTCCGTGAGTTGCCGCTCCATATCGTTGATCTCGTAGTACGCGCGGTCCCACTCCCCGACCTTCGCAAACCCCTCAACGCGCTCGACCAGCACGCGCCCATACCACGAGCGATCAAAGATCGTGATCCGGCCGTCGCGCGGTACGTGCCGCCAAAAGCGCCAGAGGTAGTGCTGCGCGCGCTCCTCCTCGGTGGGGGCGGCGATCCCGACCACGCGATAGAGCCGTGGATCCATCGCGCCGGTGACGCGGCGGATTGTGCTTCCCTTGCCGGCGGCGTCCCAGCCCTCGAACAGCAAGACGGTCGCGACGCGCTTCGCGCGCGCGGCCCAGGCGAGGCGGCTCAACCTCTCCTGCAGGACGGTCATCTCTTTCCCGTAGGCGGCGACGCTCATCTTCTGGCTGAGGTCCGTGCGCTCGAGGATACTCACGCCCGGCACCCAGGATCGCGCGGCGGCCACCGATGCGGGCTTCGCGGTCTCGACCGCGGCCTCAAGCGCGGCGAGGAGCAGCTTGCCCGCCGTGATCTCGCGGTGTCGGCGGTCGGTCGCGTCTACCACACGCCACGGCGCATTCGGTTGATGCGTGTGGGCGAGCGCGACCTCGGACACATCGCGGAAACGATTGTACGACTTGAAGTGCTTCCAATCGTGCGGCCCAAGGCGGCCGTCTTTGTCGAGCTGCTTGAGCCGCGCGCGCTGCGCCGGCTTCGAGAGATGCAACCAAAGCTTCACCAGCTGCACGCCGTCGTCGGTGAGCATCCGCTCGAACGACACGACGCGATCAAGCTCTGGGACGAGCTCCCGTTTGCGCCGCGCTTTGGTCACGCGCTCAATGATCGGCCGCGTGTACCACGACCCGAAGAAAATCCCCACCCGTCCCGCGCCGGGCATCGCGCGCCAGAACCGGTAGAAGTGCGGACGCTCCGCTTCTTCGTCTGATTCGTCCCAGAAGGCGTGGGTGATGACGGCGCGCGGATCGAGCCACTCGGCGAATCGCTGCACGAGTTCGCCTTTCCCGGCCCCGTCGGAGCCCGAGACAATCACAATGACTTGGCGCTTGGCGTCGCGGAGCGCGAAGTGGGCCTTCAGGAGCTTGGTCCGCAGGCTCCGGAGCGTGGACTCGTAGGCTCGCTCGGAGAGCGTCAGACCTTGTTCGGCGGATTCCAGCATGGTGGTGCAGGGGTGATTGCGGGGGTGATCTGGGAGGCGAGCGTAGGGCGAGAGTGGGCCCTGGGTCGCGGCGGCGCAAGTCAGGGGCATTCCGCGAGCGCTCTCCGCGAGGATTCTCCACGCGTAATCTCCGCGTGCCGCCCGTTGACCCTGCTCGGCAGTTCCGCTTTATTTCAAGGCTCGCCGGGCCTGTAGCTCAGGTGGTTAGAGCGCACGCCTGATAAGCGTGAGGTCGGAGGTTCAACTCCTCCCAGGCCCACTCCCGGTAAATGACGGCCCCGCAAGCAGTTTTCTTGCGGGGCCGTTGTCCTTCGGACGCCCCTCCTCACCGCAAGGGATCCCCGAGGGCGAGGCGGGCGTTCGCTGACCGCAGCCCAATTATCGCAGCGTAGATTCTCACGGAGGAGCTTCATAGTGTATCGACGCAACCACTACGCGATGCTAATCACCGACCTGCATATGCCGCATCCGGACGGCCACTCCCTCGCGACGGTGATTCGGCCGGAGGAGGAGCCTCGGACGCGTCGGCGCATAGTCGCGCTGACGGCCACCGCACTCCGCTTCGGCGCACTCGCAATCGGTGCACTCGCGCTCGCGAGTTGCACGACACTTCAGCTCGGCGGTGCAAACCTCGTAGAGCGCGATCGCGCGCCACGCGTTGAGGTCGCCTACGGCACCGCATCGCGGCAACGGTACGATGTCTACCGCGCACTCGATTCGCTGGGGCGCCCACTCGACGGCCTGCACCCAGTCGTGGTCTTCGTACACGGTGGCAGTTGGGCGAGCGGGAGCAAAAACGCCTACAAGTGGATGGGGCAGTCGCTGGCGAAGCAGGGGTTCGTGGCGGTGGTAATCGAGTACGGGCTGATGCCCGAGCGCCGATTCCCTGGCTTCGTTGAGGACGCCGCCGCCGCGGTGGCGCATGCGCGGGCGCGCGTGACGCAGTGGGGTGGCGACACGACGCGCTTCGTGTTGATGGGCCACAGTGCGGGCGCACAGATTGCCGCGCTCGTCGCGTTCGATGCTCGCTATCTCGCGGCGCACAATCTCTCGCCCCGCATCTTCTCTGGCTTTGTGGGGCTCTCTGGCCCGTATGATTTCATCTACGACACGCGGTTGCTGCGGCGCACCTTTAGCGGGACACCGGAGCAAGAACGCACGGCGCAGCCGATTGCTTTCGTGACCGCCGAAGCCCCGCGCACGCTCCTCGTGATGGGATACGAAGACACCACCGTGAATCCGCGCAATACGACCTCGCTCGCGGCGCGCATGCGCGCCATTGGCGCGCCGGTGGAGGAGCTGTGGGTGCACGGCGGTCATGGCGTCACCGTCGGTGCATTCGCGCGCATTTATCGGGGCGGCAATCCGATTGTGGAACGCATCCAGCGATTCGTGCTCGCTGAGTAAGGAGGCTCAGGCTACCTCCCGCAACGCGGTGATGTCGGCTCCCTGACTGTGCGCATCTAGACTCGGCGCATGATCGCTTGCATTTGCCGCCGAGCCGAGTGTACGCTATGGGCATGCCCGCGTTGCAGCACGAGGAATGGACCGCCGAGCGCGCCCGCGCGCTCCCCGAGGATGCGAACCGCTACGAAGTGCTCGATGGGGAGCTCTTCGTGACGCCGTCGCCGGCGTCGCTCCATCAGGCGGTCGTGGAAGAAATCTTCGTGCAGCTCCACGACTTTCTTAAGGTCGAGAAGCGAGGTCG
>JAYTDH010000126.1:0-6534 GCA_043736095.1 Gemmatimonas sp. | reverse complement strand
GCGGCGCCGGTGGCGCGCGCGGTGGACGTACCGGCGGTCCGGGTGCTGGCCGTGGGCGTGGCGCCCCTGGCGGTGGCGGCATGCGTGGCGGTCCCGCTGGTCGCGGTCCCGGTGGCCCTGGTGGCCCCGGCGGACGCGGTGGCCCGGGCGGTCCTGGTGGCCGTGACGGTGGCCGTGGTGGTCGCGACGGTGGTCGCGGCGCGCCGATGCAGGATCGTGAGGGGAGCGATCTCCTCGAGAACGTGATCGCGATTAATCGCGTCGCGAAGGTCGTGAAGGGTGGTCGTCGCTTCAGCTTCAACGCGCTCGTCGCTGTCGGCGATGGGCAGGGGAGGGTGGGCATCGCGACCGGCAAGGCGAACGAAGTTTCCGAAGCGGTCCGCAAGGCCGTGGACGGGGCCCGTCGCAACATGGTCAGCATCCCGATGACGGGTGCAACCATTCCCCACGAGATTGTCGGAAAGCATGGAGCCGGTAAGGTTCTCATGAAGCCGGCCGCTCCTGGCGCCGGTGTGATTGCCGGTGGTGCGGTGCGCGCAATCATGGAGTGCGCGGGCATCCACGACATTCTCACGAAGTCGCTGGGTTCGACGAACCCGCACAACATGGTGCTCGCGGCGCTTGATGGCCTCACGGCCCTCACGACGGTCGAGCAGATCGCGCGCGAGCGCGGTGTTGAAGTGTCGTCGCTGGGCTACAAGTCACGCGCGAAGTCGAAGGAGATCGCATAATGGCGCGGACATTCGTGTGGCACCGCACGCGCGGGCCGAAGCACACCGAGCCGAACACGCTCACCTCGGGGAAGGTTCGTATTACCCAGGTGCGTTCCGGCATCGGCCATAACAAGGTCATGAACGCGACGCTTGAGGCCCTCGGCCTCAAGCACCATCAGGCGTCGGTCGTGCATCAGGATTCCCCGGCGCTGCGCGGCATGATTAAGCGCGTCCGGCACCTGGTCACGGTTACGGCCGAGACGGAGTAACCATATGAGCGAAGAAAAGATCACCCTCGGCACCCTGTCGCGTACGCCAGGGTCGCACCGGAACCGGAAGCGCATTGGGCGCGGTCCGGGGTCGGGCACGGGCAAGACGTCCGGCAAGGGTCATAAGGGCATCAAGGCACGTTCCGGCCATCACGGCCCGGGTGGTAACAAGCCGCATTTCGAAGGCGGTCAGATGCCGCTCACGCGTCGCGTGCCGAAGCGTGGCTTCACCAATCCGTTCCGTGTTGAGTCCCAGGTTGTTGGTCTCGCCGATCTCGAGTTCGTCTCGGGTGCTGAAGTGACCATGGCGACACTCGAGGCCGCTGGTCTCGTGAAGTCGTCGAAGGGCCCGGGCAAGCTCCTCGCCAATGGCGAGGTGACCAAGGCCTACACGGTGAAGGGGCTGAAGGTCAGCACCGCCGCCGCCGCCAAGATCGTCGCCGCTGGCGGCACGGTCGAGGCGTAAGATGGCTCAGCCGAACCCGATGGCGGCGGTAGGCAACATCTACCGCACGCCGGAACTCTGGCAGAAGATCACCTTCACCTTCCTCTGCCTGGTGATTTACCGGGTGGGATCGCACGTCACCGCCCCCGGCGTGGACGTCACGGCGATGTTGAACTTCTTCGCGAGCCAGGGCGGCGGTCTGCTCGGGCTGTACGATCTCTTCGTGGGCGGGAATCTCTCCCGCTCCACGATTTTCGCCTTGGGCATCATGCCCTACATCTCGTCGTCGATCTTCATGCAGATCGGCGCCGCGGTGATCCCCTCCCTGGACAAGCTCCAGAAGGATGAGGACGGGCGGAAGAAGATCACGCAGTGGACGCGCTACGGGACGGTCGCACTCGCGGCCATTCAGGGCTACGGCTACGCGCTGTTCACTTCTGGTGTGCAGGGCGCCGTCCTCAACCCAGGGTCGGGCTTCATCTTCCAGATGGTGCTCTTCCTCACGACCGGCGCGCTGTTTGTGATGTGGCTCGGCGAGCAGATCACCGAACGTGGCCTCGGCAACGGCGCCTCGCTCTTGATCTTCTTCTCGATTGTCGAGCGCTTCATCCCGGCGATCTTCCAGATGTTCTCCTTTGTAAGCACGGGCGCGGTCTCGCTCCTCGCGCTCCTCGGGATGACGGGCACGATGATTCTCGTCGTGGCTGGCGTGGTGACGATGACGCTCGCCGCCCGCCGCATTTCGATTCAGATCCCGCAGCGCACGATGGCCCGTGGCCGTCAGCGCGAAGCGGCGAAGAACTTTATCCCGCTCAAGATCAACACCGCGGGCGTGATGCCGATCATCTTCGCGCAGTCACTGATTGTGGTACCGGGCGCGATTGCCCAGTTCTCTGGCAATCAGCGCGTCGCGCAGTTTTCTGAGCTCTTCTCGCCGGGCACGTGGTTGTACTTCACGTTGTCTGCCGTGCTCATCATGTTCTTCACGTACTTCTACACGTCGATCATTTTCAATCCGGTTGACCTCGCGGAAAACCTGAAGAAGCAGGGTGGTTTCATTCCTGGAGTGAAGCCGGGATCGAAGACCGCAGAGTATATCGATTACGTGGTGTCGCGCATCACGTTGCCGGGGGCGCTCTTCCTCACGGTCATCGCACTGATGCCGATTCTTCTCGCTGATATGTTCGCGGTCCCGTTCCAGTTCGGTGGCACCTCGCTGCTGATCGTGGTTGGCGTCGCGCTCGATACGATGGCGCAGATGCAACAGCACCTGCTGCTTCGCAAGTACGATGGGTTTATGAAGAAGGGTGGTCGCGTCCGCTTCCGTGGGCGCAACGTTCAGCAGGGCTTCTGAGTTGATCGTCGTTCTGCTCGGACCACCGGGTGCAGGCAAAGGGACGCAGGGGGAGCGGATTGCCGCATCCCTCGGCGTCCCTAAGCTCGCCACGGGGGATGTGCTTCGTGCTGCAGTGAAGAACGGGACGAAGCTCGGACTCGACGCGAAGGGCTTTATGGACCGCGGCGATCTTGTGCCCGATGCTGTGATCCTCGGCATCATGAAGGAAGCACTCGCGCAGCCCGCGCAGGCGAAGGGTGTGATCCTTGATGGCGTGGTGCGGACGGTGCCGCAGGCCGAGGGACTCGCCGCAGTTGTTAAGGAGTTGGGGAAGCAGGTCGATGTCGTACTCGATTTCGAGATCGCCGACGAACTCCTCGTGCAGCGCCTGTCTGGCCGCACCACCTGTGACAAGACGCAGAAGCCGTTCACGGGGATGCAGCCCGGCACGCCCTGCCCGGATGCCTGCGGTGGCACGTTGATTCGTCGTAAGGATGATGATCCCGAAGCCATCCGCAATCGACTCACCGTCTATCACGCGCAGACCAAGCCCGTGCTCGACTGGTACGTGGCCCAACGCGCAAACGTGCAGCACATCGACGCCGTGGGTACGTTCGACGCCGTCACCGCGCGCGCGCTCAAGGCCGTCGGCCGCTAGGCGGCGACGCACACTCGTGATTCAGCTCAAGAGTCCGCGCGAGCTCGAGACGATGGCGGCCAGCGGCCGCATCCTCGCCGCCACGCATCAGCATATCAAGCCCGCCCTCGTGGCCGGCGCGACGACGCTCGATATCGACAAGATGGTCGAGTCGTTCATTCGGTCGCACGCAGGGGCGACGCCGTCGTTCAAGGGACTGTATGGCTTCCCCGCGTCCGCGTGCATCTCGCTCAACGACGAGATCGTGCACGGGATCCCCTCGGCGAAGCGTGTGCTCAAGGCCGGCGACATCATTACCGTGGACATCGGCGTGCTCTACGGCGGGTTCCACACCGACTCGGCCTGGACGTACGCGGTCGGTGCAATCTCCCCGGTGGCGAAAAAGTTGATGCAAGTGACCGAGGCATCGCTCTGGGCGGCAATCAATCAGTGCACGCTCGGCAATCACGTCGGGGATCTTGGCGCCGCGTGCGAGGCTGTGGTGACGAAGGCCGGCTTTAGTGTGGTGCGTGATCTCGTGGGGCATGGCGTGGGCGCGGTGATGCACGAGGAGCCGCAGGTGCCGAATCACGGGAAGCCGAAGCGCGGGCCGCGGCTGCAGGTGGGGATGACGCTGGCGATCGAGCCGATGGTGAACGTGGGCGGGCCGGCGACGCGCACGCTCGCGGACAAGTGGACGATTGTGACGCTCGATGGGGAGCTCTCGGCGCACTTTGAGCACACGGTGGCGATTACTGCTGACGGGCCTCGGGTGCTTACGACGCTCGACTAAGATTGGTGCGCGGTCGGCCCAGTACAGGGAGCCGCGACGGCGATGCTCTCGGACCGCTGCGCGGTCCTGCGGCCGCATCGCCTTGACGCGGCTCCCTGCGCTGGGCCTCCCCGCTCATTCTCCACTCCCGCCGCGGTCCGCTTCGATCACGGCTCCCTTCGTACCTTCGTGGTGAAGGCCGTTAGAGCTGCTTCTCGACCGCGGCAGTCGCACGCACGGCGGCGGCGGTCGCCGCGCTCACCAATCGCTTCGCTTCTTCGGCGAGCGGCGCGCCTGCAGCCTTATCGGGCATTGCGACGACGTTGATGCGCACGTTGTAGGCGGCGCCCTTTGCGGCGGCTTCGGCGAGCAACGCACCAACACCCGCATCGCTCGCGGCGTTGGTGTTTCCCTTCTCGGCGCAGATGGCGGCGAGCTCGGCGACTTCGGCGCACCAGCGTGCGGTCTCGAGCGGAACTTCTGCGGCCTTCATCAGCGCGCTCTGGATTGCCGCGGTGCGCGCGGTGTCCTGCTCCGGCGTGTCCTTGGAGAGCTTGTAGGCGTTGCTCACGAGCGTGTAGGCGGCGGCGTCCTCATCCTTCAGTGCCTTGAGGCGACGCACCATTGCGGCGGCGCGCAGGGCGAGTTCCTTCATCTCGTCCTCGACAGCAGCGTACTTTTTGCGGCCGATCGTGAGGCCGGCAACCATCTGCGTGAGCGCGGCGGCGAGGGAGCCCGTGAGCGCGACCACCGAGCCGCCGCCGGGAACGGGCGCTGAGCTGGCCACATCGGCCACGAATCCGGCGAGTGACTCGCCTCCCGAGGCGACCGCACGAACTTTTCGCTCAAGTATCGCGTCGGGCGTGTAGCCGCGCCAACGCAGATGTCGCGCTGCGGCTTCGAACAACGCGCGCTCCGGCACGAGGCCAACGATCTCGCTCCATGTTGGCGTCACGCCCTGCGCTTCGGCTTCCATCTTCACCATCTCGAACGCGCGATGGAGCGGCGTGGCGTCCAAGTCCACGAGGTTCATCGAGACCTGCGCTTGGCCGTCGACTTCCATCCCGAGGCCCTTCACGCCTTTGAGTCCACCAGAGGAACCGCGCACGGCTTTCGCGACATTCTTGGCGATTTGGAGATTCTCGCGACCACCGAGGTAGACGTTGTACGCCACGAGGAAGGGACGCGCGCCGATGACGGTCGCGCCAGCGGTCGAATGGATGTGATTGGGGCCGAAGTCCGGCACGCGCTTCGGATCTTTACCAATCTCCTGTTTGGCCAGCTCGAACTCGCCACGACGGATATCCGCGAGGTTCGTGCGGTCGGGGCGCGACGCGGCACGCTCGTACAGGAACACGGGAATGCTGAGTTCCTTCCCCACGCGCTCGCCGACGGTGCGCGCGAGGACAATGCAATCCTCCATCGAGGCGCCCTCGAGCGGGATGAACGGGCAGACATCAGTCGCGCCGATGCGCGGATGCTCGCCGGTGTGCTTGTTCAGATCAATCAATTCGCTCGCCTTCTTGATGCCGCGAAACGCGGCTTCGGCGGCGTGATCGAGTGGCGCGACAAAGGTGACGACGGTGCGGTTGTGGTCTGCATCGCTCGACACATCGAGCACCACCACGCCCTCAACGCTGGCAATCGCGTCGCGGATGGCGGTGATGGTCGCGGGGTTACGGCCTTCGGAGAAGTTCGGAACGCACTCGACGAGTGACATAGTCGGAATCGGTTCGGGGATTTGGAATCTACTGCAACTGCATTTCACCACGAAGGCACGAAGGGGGGCGTGGCGCCATTTGATTGCGCGCTGTTCCATCAAGACGTCTCTCTGGGGTCGCGCCTGACCTGTCGAGCGTTGCGGCTCCCTTCGTGCCTTCGTGGTGAACATCGTGCCTTACGCGCGCGACAGCGCCTCCTGCAACCACCGATGCATCACCGGCGAGCCCGCAAGCACTGACGATGGCCCGATGGCCCGCAGATGCGCTCCCGCCATATCGGTCACCACGCCTCCGGCCTCGCGCACGAGGAGTTGCCCGGCCGCGAAGTCCCACGGCGAGAGCATCATCTCCCAGAATCCCTCAAAGCGTCCGCAGGCGACACTCGCGAGGTCGATCGCCGCCGCCCCTGGCCGCCGCACCCCGCTCACATGCGCCATCACGGCCGCCATCTGCCGATGATACGGCGGGATGTCGCTCGCGTCCTTGAACGGAAATCCTGTCCCGATCAGCGCGCGACTCGGGTCGGTGATGGTGCTCACGCGGCAGCGTTCGCCGTTCAGGAAGCAGCCCCCACCAGCAGTCGCGGTGAAGACTTCGTTGCCCGGGACGTCGTACACGACCCCGGCCACGGGCTCCCCGTC
>JAYTDH010000125.1:0-1948 GCA_043736095.1 Gemmatimonas sp. | reverse complement strand
TCGCGCTCCCGAGCATCTCTCGAGTCTCGCCGAGTTCTCGCCGCAGTCGTTGGTTGCGCCACGAGAGGGACAGGATCGTGAGTGCGGCCGCGAACGCGCCGCCGATGAGGATCGCGCTGCTCATTCTTCGCTTGTGGGGTCGAATGGGGCCAGCTCTACAGGCATCAGGAGATGGACGCGCTCCCCCCCGCGTGCGTCTCAAACGATCATATCTGACGGAACGCCGCGAATAGTGTAGTGTTGGCACACCGGACAGCGCACCGACTCCAATCAGGGGCCTCGTAATGAACAGGACCACCACGGCGGTCATCCTTCTGCTCGCGATCTGTTCGGCATGCTCGGGCGAAACCAAGGGATCGCAGACCGCGTCCGGAACAACACCAGGTGGCGCAGGCCGCACTCAGGGAGCGCGCGCGTTCGACGCCTGCGCACTCCTGCTCAAAGCGGACGTCGACGCGACCTTCGCACCGCGAACGTTCACGCTCGATCCCGCGAGCCAGCCCGACATCGCCGGCACTGCAACGCTCGCCTCCGTCTCGACCTGCACCTTCGTTTCAGCGGGCGCGTCCGTGCGCGACATGATGACGGTGGGGCTTCTCGCGCGGCGCTCCCCGAGCGACGCGAGCGGTGTCACTGTCGCCACGGCGAAGGTCGGTGCCGCTCAGCTCAAGGCCACTCCGGTGGACCTGCCCGGATTGGGCGATGCCGCCTACTGGATCAACCTCGGCAGCGCGAACCGCCCGAGCATCCAGGTGAACGTCTTCAAGGGTCCGCGTGTCTGGCTCATCTTCAGCGCGTCGGCAGCGGGGTTGGATGCGAACGCAACGGTCGCACACCTCGCGAAGATCGCCGAGGCGGCACTGGGACGGCTCTGATCGCTGATGTGCTCTGCGGTGTCGCGTGGCGCGTCAGTCGATCCTGAAGATCGAGACCTGCGCTCCGGAGACGGGCAGGAAGGCCGAGCCATCGGGCACCGAGAATCGTAGCCGGACCGTAGGCGTCCCCGACCCCGTCGCCACGGAGTACGTGAGGAACGTCCCGGGGCGCATCGTCCCGGTGCGCGCCGTCCCTTCGGCAATACCGATCGGTGCGATCGGAAAGGGACGCCCCACACCACCGATGATCCCGTACGCCTCGAAGAGTCGCCGGTAGATCGCGCGGAAGTTGCGTGAGACGAACTTGTAGCGCGCCGCGACTCGACTGCGGGACACTCCCTCGATGCTGTCGGCCGAGATGGCGATCGCGAAGTCACCGAGCAGTGCCGCGTGGCTCTCGCCGGTCACCGCCTCGAGGTTGCTCCGGCCGGTGAGGGCGGTCTGGACGAGTTGCCGCAACACACCCTCGCCTTTCTGGTCCGCGAGCCACCGCAGGAAGATCCAGGCGCCGCCGCGCTCGTTCAGCGAGCAGAACGATCCAGGGGCGCAGGCCGTGAGCGAGTAGGAGCCACTGCTGAACAGGAATCGGTAGGAGTACAGCAGATTCGGATTGATGTACGGCGTCGAGGAGTCGGGAAAGATCTGCGCGGCGTTCGCGCGGCCGCTGGGTGGCGGGAATCTCGCTTCCCAGTAGAGCGATCCCAGTTCTTCGGCGACATGGCTGAGCCCCTCGTTCAACCACGTCTCCTCGCTCGCGCCACCTCGTTGGATCGTGTGCGCGCCGAACGAGACCATGTGCTGCAGTTCGTGGACGAAGGTCGGCGGAAGGTTCGCGAGCACCTCGGCCTTGGTGTGGGCGCAGCTCCACTGGCCGCTGGGGTCCGGCACGTAGGCGTAGAAGACCTCACCGCGGTTGGACGTGGCGGCGACGCTCGAGAGGTCGTGGCCGTAGAAGAAGCCTCGCACGAACCCACGCGTCGCACACTCGGCAGCCGTGACCATCGCGTTCACGCGCGGGGAGAGCAGGAAGATCACGCGTCCGTCGGCGTCGATGTCCGAAGCGGCACCGAATG
>JAYTDH010000124.1:0-5659 GCA_043736095.1 Gemmatimonas sp. | reverse complement strand
GCCGACCCTCGCGGGCGATCTTGTGATCGTGTCCGACGCGGGAGGCAACAACTACGTTGCCCTCGAGCGCTCGACCGGTACGCTGCGCTGGCGGCATCGAGGTGAGCTCGGCTGGATAGGCCCGCATAGCTCTCCGGTCGCCGTTGGTGAAACGCTCTACGCGGCCTCGGGCGACCAGAACATTATCGCTCTGGACCGCGCCAGTGGTCGAGTGATTTGGAAGTCGCAGACGCTTTCAAGTGCGCAAGCGGCGGCCCGCTGTGGAAGCGTCGTGCTAGCCAACGCGTTCACGCTCTGGGTCTTCGATGCGCGCGATGGTCGCGAACTCGGCAGAGAGATCTCAATGCAGATCAGCCGCGACGAGATCATGGCATCGCGATTCCTCGTGCACGACGGCTATGCGTACATCGTGGGATTGCAGCGGTTCTACAAGTGGCGGTGCCCGAAGTAGCGGTCGCGCAACGCAAAAGCAGAACGCGCCGCCGCGGGGAATCCGCGGTGGCGCGTTCTGAATCGGTCTTGGTCAGTTTGCGGTGCGTGGAGCCTACTGATCTCGGCGTGCGCCTCGTCCGCCACCGCTGCTGCCGCCACCGCCGCGCGCTGAGCTTGATCCACTACTGCGCGACGAACCGCGACTCGGCGATGACGCGCGAGGTGCCGATGCGCGAGGTGCCGATGCGCGAGGTGAAGAGGCCCTTGGAGTACTGCGCTCCGCACGCGGGGCACTCCGCTCGGCGCGCGGCGTGCTTCGTTCGGCACTGCGTTCGGTACTGCGTTCGGTACTGCGTTCGGCGCGCGGCGCGGTGGTCTCAGGGCGCGGAGTGATACGCTCCGTCCGGGGCCGGGTAGACGGCTCGAACGACGGGCTCGCCTCCTGGATTCGGCGCACCGCGTCTGGGACTGAAGCAGAGGTCGGCCGACTCGCACTGCGCGAATTGTCAGTCCCCTTCGAGCCAGTGCTCACGCGGCCGCGCGGCGTTGGCACCGTACGATTTGCAGTCGCGCCTGTACCGCCACTGCCACCGCCGCGGTCCGGACGCGCGTTCCAGGTTCCGTTATTTCCGCCCGCGCCCGCCGTCACCGGTGCCTTGTCGCGGCCTGTCGAGATTGGCGTGACGCGGTCACGCGAGGTGTTACCGCGACCTCCTCCAACGCCATTCCCACGGCCGCCCACCGGTAGCGGCGTGACGCGACGCTCGCTCCCCTGGCCACGTGTCCCATCGCGACGATCGTCGGTGCGGCCGCGGTCGGCGACCGGGCTCTTCCCGCGATCCCAGCTGCGATCGGCGCCGCGGTCATTCCCGCGGTCACTGCCGCGGTCATTGCGATCGCCCCGGACTACGTCACGCCCGTCGTTCCGCCCTGGGCGACCATGGCGCTCGAAGGTCGTGTTGCGATGCACAACCGTGTAGCGGCGCAGCGGGCGAGGATCGAACGAGCGCCGCATGACGCCGCGATTCACGTACACTCTGTTGTAGCGCGTGGAGACGTAGACGGGCGAAATCACGACCCACGGACGCGAGACCACGACCCAGCTCGGCCCGCTCGCGTACCACCCGTGATAGTAGACGCCCGGGCCCCACCAATCAAAGTCATACGTGAGCCACGCACCGATCGGGTACCCGATGCCCCACGACCAATACGCGGGGTGTGCGCGCGTGACGTACACTGGGCGGAAATAGACCACCGCCGGATCATAGGTCGGTACATAGATGACCTGGGGCTGGGCGGGCTCGATGCGGATCACTTCCCGCTCGACCACGACTTTCTGCTGCTCCGTGCTGGCGAGATTCCCCTGGGCGTTGGCCATCTGCCGCAGGCGCTGCACGGCGTCCATCACATCCTTGGGTTGCTCCGCGTACGCCTGACCAAGTGCGATTGTCCAGTCCTCGCCTTCGGCCATCAGGTTGAGCACTGGGGCGTAGTGCGCGACAGCGCGCACGCTGATCTCCCAGTTCTGCTCGTCGATGCGATCGGTGCCGTTTGCGCGCACATACGCCGCGGCCTCAGTGATCTGATCGGGGAAGGTGGCCGCGATTAGCACCTGCGCGAGGATCGGGTCCGGGTAGAGCGCGATAGGTGCCAGCAGATTGTCGAGCTCTTCCGACGTCCAAGGTTCTGCTGCCGCCTTAACCGCGGCGGTCTCCTGGGCGCCGAGCGCACGGGCATCTACGAGAGGGGCGCTGGCAATGGCGAGCGCGGTGGCGAGTCCGACGAGGTGACGCATGGCTGTTCCTCCTAGGGCGCGGTCAGGGTGCCGCGCGTTGGAACTTCGTACCCGCCGCACATGCGGTGTTCCGTGCGGTGTTGAGTGCCGAGATTCGGGCAACTCCCCTCTGGAATCTATGCCTGCTCGCCCCTGTGACACTTGGACACGCCGGTGTCCGTAGGGGAGGACGGACACCCACCCGGAGCAGCCGATGGAAGAGTTCAAAGTCACAGGCGCGAAGCTGGTAGAGAAGCTCAAGACGCTGGTCAAAGAGGGGAACGTCCGTCGGGTGATGCTACGCAACCCGCAGGGGCGTGTTCTACTGGACGTCCCGTTGAATGCGGGTTTGGCGGCGTCAGTCCTGCTGCCATTCTGGGCGGCGGTGGCGAGTGTTGCCGTCCTCGCCACGGACTTCACGATTCAGGTCGAACGCGACCCCGGTACGGATGTGACCAAGGGATGAGTCTGCGGGGGGAGCCCCGCGCTGGCGTAATGCCCGCAACTCCCCCATCCTACAGGTATGCGTACACCCTCCGTCGTTCGCGCCGCCGTTGCGTCGCTCGCGGTCGTCCTTGCCCTGTCGTCCTGCAGCGACGACGCGCAGCTCTCCACCACACTCGACTCCATCGGCACGCAGTTCGATGTGGCAGTCGGGCAGGCGGGCTTTAACACCACTGAGGTCCGGGCAATGGGCTCGCTCGCCTCGCGGATGGATGAGGCCTTCATCGCCAGCGGCGGCGCGGCGCTCCGAGTCTCGGGGACCAGTGCGGACCTCCTCCCGCTCCTTGCGTGGGGCAAAACATTCGTGTGGGACGAGGCGACGGTTCGGTACATCACCTCCGACCGAACAGGCGCGCCGTCCAATGGATCGCGCTTCATCATCTACAGCGTGGCGGGCGCTGCTACGAGACCGAGCATTCCGCTCGTCGAGCGCGGCTACGTGGAGATCACGCGCGCCGGCAATACCGCGACAGTAGTCGTGGTCCCGACCGGTGGTACTGAGGTGATGCGGTATTCCTTGACGACCGGCGGAACGGCATCCTCGCCGACATTTCTGGTGGATGGATCCGCTGGATCAGGGTCGACCCTCACAACCTTCGACCTCGCGGTAGTACGCTCGATGAGTAACGGAACCGCAACGCAAACGTGGCAGACAGCGACCCCGTCCCGCGGAGTCGCCACCCTTGTACAGCGTGCCGAAGGAATCTCGAGCACGACGATCGGCGCATCGATGCGCAGTGGCGTGCGGAAGATGGAAATTGCTGGCGCGCTCGGCGCGACGGGCGCGGGCGCCCTAGCGGTCAAGGTGGGCGGCGCGCTCTACGGCCGTGTCCTGCTCTCCGGGAGCCCATCGAACACGCGGACCGTCTCGAACCCACTTGGCGCGCCGCTCGGTGCGGCCGAGACCACGGCCATTGCGAGCACGTATGGATGGTTCGCCAGCTCCTACGACATGTTGGACATGTTCTTACGACCGTTACACACCGTGCTGGATCTCGATCCTCCGGCGTGATGGGCGTCACACCGTGACAGCACGCTCGTCTTGCATGTTGTATGCTGCTTCATTGTCCCGATGCGGACGCGTCCTGAGCCGTACCCGTTCTCCCTTTTCGACAGGTGGACCAATGCTGAACACTTCTCGCTTTCGCACCATT
Source organism: Gemmatimonas sp. (assembly GCA_043736095.1). Taxonomy (GTDB): domain Bacteria; phylum Gemmatimonadota; class Gemmatimonadetes; order Gemmatimonadales; family Gemmatimonadaceae; genus Pseudogemmatithrix. The sequence continues at coordinate 1,795 of JAYTDH010000124.1, read as the reverse complement.
ACTACGCTCGCGTTCACAGCGCTCGTTATGAGCGGCTGCGCCGAGACCACTGCGCTCCCGACGACGCTTGATCCGGTGGAGATGCAGGCCGACGTCGAAGCCGCGAACGCGGCGTTCGACACGCCGGCCACCAACTCGTTCAGCGAGATGGGCTACGCGATGGACAACGCGCTGGTCTCGGTCGGCGGGTTTGCGATGGCCCTGCCGATGGCCGCACTGCGCGATGGTCCGACGACGCCGCTGATGGAGTCGCGCGACCGTATCATCTCGATGCTCGACGATCCCTCGACCATGGCCAGCGCGATTCCGCTGTCTGCGCTCGGCAAGACCTTTGTGTGGAACGCGACGACCGATCAGTACGAGGTTTCTGCGCGCACTGGCGCACCGGCCAACGGCGTGCGCTTCGTGCTGTACGCGTACGACTACGAGACGTTTAGCTTTGCCGCGCCCCTTGTCGAGGTTGGATACGCCCAGTTCTCGCGCTTGCTCAACACGGCGACGGTCAGTGTATTTCTGAGCAACAACACGAAGGTCGTTGAGTACACCGCGACGCTGGGTGGCTCGGCGCTTTTCCCGACCTTCTCGATTGCGGGATTTGCGGGCACCGGCGCCAATCTCACGAACTTCAACCTCGCGCTTGGCGTCTCCGCCACGACGCAGAATCTGACGACGACCTGGCGCACCGAGATGCCGGCGCGCGGGCTCTCCTCACGGGTGGCGCTTTCGCTCGGCGAGACAAGCGGTACGATTGGCGCGGTTATGCGTCGTGGCGTGCGCAAGGTCGAGATGGCCGGCTCGTTCAACGATCTGGGTGGCACGCTGAACGTGAAGGTTGGCGACAAGCTGTTTGCGCGCCTGACCTTCTCCGACCTGGGTGTGACGGTGACGGACGCCGATGGCGCGCCGCTGTCGGAGGGTGATGAGACAACACTGCGGCAGATTTTCGATTGGTTTGAGAACGCGTTCGAGGCACCGAACGTCTTGATTGGACCGCTCTATACGCTGCTGGACTTCGCTGGTATCTAGTCGTCGCTGAGCGTAGGCTGGACAGACGCCCCCGAGAGCCTCGCGCTCTCGGGGGCGTCTCATTGCGCCGAGGGCGGGGCGGGGCGAACTTCGGCGGGTCGCACACTCCCTCCGTGAGGCTCCGCTCCGTGCATTTGTCGCGTTCGTCCTGCCAGCTGGTTCTCTCCGCCGCGCTGCTCTGCGCGCTCCCCACGCCGAGCACTGCGCAGCGGCTCGTCCCGCCGAGCGCCTCGGCCCAGAGTGAACTCCGCGACTCGGTCGCGCTCTACACGGCGGATCGCGGCGCGCTGATGCGGCGCTGGACGGTACCGTATTCTGCGGAGCGCAGCGCGCGGATGCGAACGTTCCACACGGATTGGCGGAACCGCCTCGCCCGCACGGACTTCGAGGGGCTCTCGCAGGAAGGAAAAATTGATTACATCCTCCTCGATAGTCAGCTACGCCAGCAACTTGATCAGCTTCAGCGTGATGATCGCCTTGCTGCCGAGATGCGACCCTACGTGCCCTTCGCCGGTGCGATCACGGCGTTCGAAGAGGCGCGGCGTCGCTTTGAAACGCCCGACGGCCAGCAGACGGCCCGGGTACTGGCCGACATGGCCAAGCAGATCGACTCGCTCACGAAGGCTGTGCGAGCGCGACAGCCGCAGTCGGCGGCGATGCCTCGTGCTGAGCGAATCGTCGGGCTTCGCACACTCGACTACGTCGGTGACCTCCAAACCCAGATGCGGAATTGGTATCGCTTTAGCTCGGGATACGATCCGGTGTTCTC
>JAYTDH010000123.1:0-13200 GCA_043736095.1 Gemmatimonas sp. | reverse complement strand
AAGGGCCACGATCATCGCGAGGACCCGGTGATGGAACTGCGCCGCCACCGGATTCTCCATCGCGTTCCGCCACCAACTCGGCATCGTGACGTAGCCCGGCGGTACCACCTGTCCGCCCATCAACGGGAACTCGTTGTAGATTCGGCCCGCGCGCAATCCCGCGACGAACGCCCCGCTGACAATCGTGATGGCGATCAGCACGGTGAGCACGTTCACACTCGCGCGCCAACCGTCGCGAGACGGCGTCTCGTCCTCGTACGGCGTGAGATCGGCCCAAGTCCAGAGCGCAATCACCAGGATGGCCAGCGCGAGCGAGAGATGCGCCGCCAGCCGATACGGGCTCACCTCCGTCCGCACCGCGAGCCCGCTACTCACCATATACCATCCCAGCACGCCCTGGCAGAGCGTCAGGAACGGCAACCAGGCGAGTCGCGTACGCAGCCCGCGCGGGATCCTTCCACGCACGAGGAACCAGAGAAATGGCAGGGCGAACACGAGCCCGACACTGCGCGCGATGATCCGGTGGAACCACTCCCACCAGAAAATCCACTTGAACTCGTTGACCGTCATCCCAGCATGGGTTGTCTGCGCCTGCGGAATGCGTTGGAACTTCTCGAACTCCACCACCCACGCCTCCGCGGTGCTCGGCGGCAGCACGCCAGAGACCGGCTTCCATTCCGTAATCGAGAGCCCGCTTTCGGTCAGGCGCGTGATGCCCCCCACGCTCACCGCGACGAAGACGGCGACGATGCAGACAACGAGCCAGCGGCGGAGCGCGGTATGCGGCGCCGCCGCGCCGGATGCATCGGCAACCGATGCCCCGGCTACTGATGCCGCGGCGCCAGATGCCCCGGAGGTCGCGCTATCGGCGTGGGAGATTGAGGTCGTACCTAGAGGAGGAAGTACTTCGTACTGCTAGGTGGACGCTAGTCAGAGTGGCCCTCACGCGCTATCTCTGTGCGATGCTGTTTTCCTCTCAGGACTGGACAAGATTATGACCGCGCGGCCCCACGACAAACTCGGCGTTGGATTCATCGGCTCAGGCTTCAACACGCGCTTTCACATCCAGGGCTGGCGCGGCGTACGCGACGCCGACGTGCTCGGCGTCTGGAGTCCGAATGCCAACAATGCCGCCAGTGCCGCGCAACTCGCGCGCGACTGCGATGTCGGCGAGGCCAACGCCTACAAGAGCATCTCGGCGATGGTTGCCGATCCGCGCATCGACGCGCTCTGGCTCTGCGGACCCAATCAGGCGCGCATTGAAAACGTCGAGGAGATTGTCCACGCCATCAAGAGCCGTAAGGGCACGCTCCGCGGCCTCGCGTGTGAGAAGCCCCTCGCGCGCAATGTTGCCGAGGCGGAGGAAGTCCACCGACTCGTGAAGTCGGTCCGGCTCAAGACAGGATATCTCGAGAATCAGCTCTTCGCGCCACACGTCGAGGCGGGGAAGAATCTCCTCTGGGCGCGCGGTGCGGCGACAACCGGCCGCCCCTATCTGGCGCGTGCCGCCGAGGAGCATACGGGGCCACACATGCCCTGGTTCTGGCAGGGCAATCTGCAGGGCGGTGGTGTGCTCAACGACATGATGTGTCACTCGGCTCTCGTCGTGCGACATCTGCTCACCGAACCGGGCAAGCCGCTCAGCAGCGTAAAGCCCGTGCGAATCACTGGGCACATCGCCTCACTCAAGTGGTCGCGTCCGGCGTACGCCAAGCAGCTGCAGCACACGATGGGACGCGCCGTGGATTACACGAAGCGCCCGAGCGAGGACTTTGCGAGCATGATGATTGAGTTCAAGACCGCCGACGGCTTCAAGGTGATCGGCGAAGCCTCGACATCGTGGAGCTTCGTTGGCGCCGGACTCCGGCTTTCGGCCGAGTTGTTGGGGCCCGAGTACTCGATGAAGTGGAACTCACTCGACAGCGGGCTGCAGTTGTTCTTCTCGCGTGAGGTGACTGGGCGCGCGGGCGAGGACCTTGTTGAGAAGCAGAATGCCGAGCAAGGGGTGATGCCGGTGGTGCCTGAGGAGTACGCGGCCTACGGCTACACCGGCGAGGATCGCCACTTCGTGCGCGTCTTTCAGGGGAAGGAGAAAGCGCGGCTCGACTTCGCCGATGGCGTGGAAGTCGTCAAGATGCTGATGACCGCGTACCGCTCGGCAGAAGAGGGGCGGACGCTCGCGTTCCCGAGTCGCGGGATCGACAAGTTTGTGCCGAAGGTCGCGAAGGGCACGTGGCGTCCGTAGGCGCCCGTAGGCGCCCGTAGGCGCCAGTCGGAACGCATAGGCACCGTAAGCCCACGCGTACCACGCACGCAGTTAGCGGGGCTGGTCGCGCAATGCCGCGGCCAGCCCCGCGATGATTCCAGGAATCGTTGCGCGGGCGTGAACCTCCGGCACATCACTCGCCGCGAGAATCTCGTGCACGTTCCACCCTCGCACCGAGCCCCCGGCCAGCAACACGACCCGGCCCGCTGCGCGCGTCACGAGGCGCCGGAGTGTGGCCACCCCCTCGAGCGCTGTGGGTGCGTGCCCCGCGGTGAGGATGACATCTGCGCCAAGTTCGATCAGCGTGTCGAGCCCCGCGTCGGCGTCGGGGCAGCCATCGAACGCGCGATGAATCGCAATGCGCATCGGACGCGCGAGAGCGATCAGCTCGCGCATGCGCGGGATGTCGAAGGTGTGATCGGCTTGGAGCATCCCGAACACGATCCCGTGCGCACCGGCCGCCTTCGCGTCCAGCACCGATGCGCGCATCAGCGCGAACTCTGCATCGGTGTAGACAAAGTCCCCTTCGCGCGGCCGCACCATCACATGCACCGGCAGATGTACCGTCGCGAGCGTTTCGCGCATATCGGCCACGCTCGGCGTGAGTCCTCCGTCGCCAGGGCCACAGAGTTCAATCCGCCCCGCTCCCTCGGCCTCCGCCGCGCGCGCCTGCTCGGGAGAGGCCACATACGCTTCGATTAGCATCGTCGGATCAATGGAGAAAAGAGACGCTGACCACGAAGGCACGAAGGGCTCCGTGGCGCGTGAATAGATTCGTGCGCCACGGAGCCCTTCGTGCCTTCGTGGTCGACGGTCGTTGAACTCACTACAGCGACCAGCCGGCACGATACTGCGGATTCACCCACTCACTCGGCGGCGTCACGTTGGTAATCGCGCCGGTATTCGGATTCATCTCGATCACCTGCCCCATTCGCGCCGCCAAGCACCCGACCAAGATCATCTCCGTCATCGGGCCCGCGTATCCCGCGAAATCGCTTCCGCCCTGCGTCCCCGTCTTGCACGCGGTGATGAACTCTTGGTACACACCGGCCGTGCGCGCGTACTTCACTGGCAGTGGCGTTGCCTTCAACTGCTCGTTCGCCGCATCGTCCACCAGACGCGGGTTCTCCGCGTACGTGCCGGCGATGATCATGCCCTTCGTGCCAATCCAGAGTTGGCCGCCAGTCGGATCTGCGGGCCACGTCAAGGTGTCAGGATATCCCACGGGCTTCGGCGGGAAGAACGAGCCATCGCGCCACGTGAGTGTCACGGCTTTGCGCGCACCAATCGCCGGGAACTCATAGGTAATGCGCTCGGCAGCGGGCGCCGTCTCCGTGAACATCGTGGTCGTCTCGGGCGTGATGCGCGCCGGATACTTGAGTCCGAGCACCCAATAGGCCGCGTCCATGATGTGACACGCCATATCGCCCATCGCCCCAGTGCCGAAGTCCCACCAGCCGCGCCAATTGAATGGCGCGTATCGCGGGTTGTACGGTCGCTCGGCGGCGGGTCCGAGCCAGAGATTCCAGTCGAGTGTGGGTGGGACAGCGTGCATCTCTGACGGCCGATTGATTGCCTGCGGCCAGATCGGACGGTTGGTCCAGAACTCAATGCGCTCCACTTCGCCGATGAGCCCCGCCTCCACCCACTCACGGATAAGCCGGATGCCGTCAGCGGCGTGGCCCTGATTGCCCATCTGCGTCGTCTGTCGCGGACGTCGCGCGGCCTCAGACTGCAGGGCGCGCACTTCACCGATCGTGCGCGCGAGAGGCTTTTGGCAGTAGACGTGCTTCCCCATCTTAAGCGCCATCATCGCGGCGGCGGCGTGCACGTGATCGGGTGTCGAGATGGTCACCGCATCAATGTTATTGCGCTCCTTCTCGAGCATCTCGCGGAAATCCTTGTAGCGCCGCGCCTGCGGATACTCACGGAATGCGCGTTCGGCGGACTTCCAGTCGACATCGGCGAAGGCGACGAGTTGCTCCCCCGCAACTCCGCGCACGTCAGAGAAGCCCATCCCACCCACGCCGATACAGGCGACGCGCAACTTCTGGTCGGGGACGTCGAGACGATTGGCGAACGCGTGTACCGATCGGGGGATCGCGAGCATCGCGCCAGCAGCGGCGAGTCCACCAACGAAACGACGGCGGTCGAAGAACGGATCATGCGACATATGGAATCCTCAGGAGTTGGCCGTCGCGGTAGGGGCATTGTTACTGTCTTTGCTGCGGAAGAGCAGGAAGAAGATCACGAACACGGCGAGCGCACCATACGCGGGAATCGGCCAGATGCTCGTCCACTCGTGTCGCGTCACGCCCGCGGCATCGTCGATCGTCGCGTAGCGATCCACAACCCACCCCGACGCGAAGGCGCCGACGAAGTAGCCGAGTCCGTTGGTGACGAAGTTGATGAGTCCCTGCGCGGCGGCACGGATACTCTCTCCGGCGCGCTGATCGGTGTAGATCTGCCCAGCGACGAAGAAGAAGTCGTAGCAGACGCCGTGCAGGATGATGCCGAGGTAGATCATCCACATTCCTGTGCCCGCATCGCCACCGGCGAAGGCGAAATATCGCGCGGCCCACGCAGCCATTCCGGCCAGCATCACGACCTTGATTCCGAAGCGCATCAAGAAGATCGGGAGCGCCACGAGGAAGATCATCTCGCTCATCTGCCCAAAGGTCTGGATGAACGCTGCCTCGGGGACGCCGATCTCGTTGAGATAGAGATTCGTGAAGCTGTAGTAGAACTGCAGCGGAATGCAAAGCAGGAACGACCCGAGCGTGAAAATCAGGAAATCACGATGCTTGAGCAGGCCGAGCGCCTCGAGTCCGAACGCATCGCGCACACTGAACGGGCGACCGGCCCCCTTGGGTGGTGTGGCGGGCAGCGCGAACGAGAAGAGACCGAGCGCGATGCTCGCCCCCGCGGCGATCTGCATCGGGAGCGCCTGCGTGTCGGCCTTGAGAACTTTCCCTACGAGAATACCGGCGACGATCCACCCAAACGTCCCGAGGACGCGAATGAGCGGGAACTCCTTCGCCGGGTCCTTGATGTGGTGGAAGGAAATCGCGTTGGTGAGCGAGAGCGTCGGCATGTAGCAGAGCGCGTACACGATGAGCAATGGATAAAACGTGCCGAAGGCCTGCTGCCCGCTTACGAGCCACATCACGAGTCCGCCCGCGAGATGCAGCAATCCCAGGAGTTTCTCGCTCGCGAAGAACCGATCCGCGACCATCCCGATAAAGATCGGGGAGATGAGTGCGGCAATCGCGGTGGCCCCGTAGGCGGCCCCGATTTGCGTGCCGCTGAAGCGAAGCGTTTGCCCGAGATAGGTGCCCATCGTCACGAACCACGCACCCCACACGAAGTACTGGAGGAACATCATCACCGCGAGGCGCGACTTGATCACGGGGCAATCTCCCGGATGCGCATGTTCCGAAACGCGACCAGATCACCATGATCCTGCAGGCCGATGTGCCCGCGTCGCGCGAGTCCAAACGATGGCCAGTCCCTGAACTTCGATGCACGCTCGCGCGCCACCCAGTCAGGCGAGCCCACGACGTAGTCCACAACCTTCACTCCATTGAGCCAATGCTCCGCGTGCTCACCGCGAATGACGAGCCGCGCCGCGTTCCACTCACCGACAGGACGCGTAACATCGGACGGCGGCGCGTAGAGCGCGTAGTTCGCGCCCGCTGACGTGAGCGCACTCCGGCCGTCGGCGTGACCACTGTTGTCGAGCACCTGCATCTCTTGCGCGTTCTCGTAGATGCGGTCCGTGCTCTCGGTGGCCCAGTAGAAGATTCCGCTGTTGCCCTTGGGAGTCACCTTCCACTCCACCTCCAACTCGAAACTCGCGAACTGTCGCGTCGTGACGATGTCACCGCCGTTGCGCGTGTGCGTTAAGACTCTGTTCGCATCGAAACTCCATCCCGCAGGGAGATCGGTGCGGCGATAGCCGCGCCACTCACTCGGCGAGCTGAGATCGATCCAGCTACCCGTCGTCGTGGCCGCAGCGGCCGCGGTCGCTGCGGACCACGGCACGCCCGCCGATGTCGACGGGCGCGCGCAGGCGAAACCGGCGAGGAGCGCGGCAACTGCTGGGAGTGCGCGGAAGAGTCGGTTGTAAGGCATCTCAGAGGGGGCTGAGGGGGAAACCGCGAGGCGTCAGGCGTGAACCTAGACCGACCTCGCCGTTACTGCAAAGGAAGAGGGGCCGAACAGGCCCCGAAGAGATTCTGTATAGGTTGCGCTTGCACAATGAGATGAGATGTACCAAGATTGGTGCAGTCGTCATCCCGTGATGCATGTCACGGGTGTCAGATAAGGCGTTAGTGTCTCCCTGCGGCGAGACTCTCGCGTCCCCACCCCAGCACCGGTACCGCATGATGCCGAAGCACTCCTCCCGTGCCCCCTGGGGGCGCCGTCTCACCGCGATGTTCGCGGTCTCCCTTCTCACCTTGGGTGCCTGCTCGGACTCCGATAGCGGCGGCGTTGGCCCGTCGAAGATTACCGCGGTACAGATCGTCACGTTGCCGAATAACCAGACGACCACGAATCTGACTCCCGGCGATCGTCGGCGAATCTTTGGCGTGCCCGTGAACGTGGACGGCAACTTCATCGACAAGGCGGTTATCTATGCCTCGTCGAATGCCGCGATTTTCACGATCAGCAACGACACGATCATCGCGCAGGTCGGTGGCGGAACCGCTTACCTCCTCGCGACGGCCGGTGGCAAGACCGACTCAATCGCAATCGGCGTACGCTTCCGCGTCGCGACCATCACGCTTGCTCCGGCAACCGTGACGCTCCGTCGTGAAGGAACACAGCAGCTCACCGCGACGGCCAAGGATGCGAATCCGGCGGTTGTCGGTGGCGCGACGGTCACGGGCCGCACGATCGCTTGGACGACCTCTGACGCGGCAGTCGCCACCGTCAGCGCGACCGGCCTCGTCTCCGCGACGGCCGCGGCGGCGGATGCCTCCACCGCGACCATCACGGCCACCGCGGCGAACACCGCTGATGGCGGTGTGGCTACGCTCTCCACGCGACTGGTCACCATCAGTGGCGATGCCGTGGTCTCCACGGTCACCATCACCGGTGGCACGGGCTCAAATGCCATTGGCTTCCGCGGCAACGTCGGCACCGTGCAGCTCACCGCCACCGCCCGTTCGGGCCTGGGCAACGTCATCGTCACGCCAATCACGTGGACGACGAACGCGGCGCCTATCGGCACGGTCAACAGCACGGGTCTCGCGACCTTCGCTGGCGGCTCTGGAAGCGTCACGGTCACCGGTACGGCCCTCGGCGCAGGTAATGCCGGCGCGAACGTCGGCAGCGGTGCAGCCTTCGAAGTCGCTCCGACGCTGGTCAACGGCGCGACCCAGACATCGGGTATGGCCGGCGGCGCCGGTGTGAGCTACGCCTTTAGCGCAGACCGTGTCGGCGCGGCGAACTTCTCTGTCGTGTCTTCGGGTGGCACGGGCGACGGCGACCTTTACGTCATCGCTCCTGGGGTGGCAAACTGGACCACCACTGACGGCGGCGGATCCAACTTCGTCTGCCGCTCGTGGAATTCGGGGAACGGTGAGAACTGCGGACCGATCGTCGCAGTGAACGGCTGGTATCGCGTTCGGACCTACGCTTGGACCCCTGCTGGTGCGGTCGCCGGGATGAACATCACCCTGACCCACCCGTAAGCTGGTTGTTGGATCTGAAGACTGAAACGACAACGGCCGCCCGAGTGGGCGGCCGTTGTCGTTTCAGTAGGCTTCGAGTTGCCCCTCTAGGTTTCGAACCTAGACTCTCCTCATCCAGAGTGAGGCGTGTTGCCAGTTACACCAAGGGGCAGTATTCGACGGCCCGAGCGCCCAAAACGCCCGCCAATCGAGTGCCTCGTATTCTATCGGGACCATGGGCCCGAGGCAACCCAGTCCCCCACCCCATAATTGTCGGTCCCTACCGAGAAATCCGTTGCACCGTGGACCCCACCAGCACGTACAACGCACCATCCGGCCCCACCCGCAGGCCAGTCACGGCGAGCGCTGGGTCGAAATCCGTTGACGGATGCAGCTGGGCGAACGCCGAGGCGCGCCAGCCGGCCTGCGCATCGAGCCGGTAGATCCACCCAAACACGTAGTCGGCGAAGAAATAGTCGCCATCGAATCGGGCCCCGAAGCTCCCGCCCAGTGGCGAGAATCCTCCACCGATTACCGCCGAACCTTCCATCAACTCGGCGCTCCCTGGATGACGAAACGCGAAGAGCGGCGCATCGATCCCGGCATCACCGGTGGGGCCTTCGGTGAGCGGCCATCCATAATTCGCACCGGCACGGCCGACATTTACTTCTTCCCACGTGCCCTGCCCCACGTCGTTGATGTGCAGGCGTCCCGTCCCAGGCTGCAGCGCCATCGTGAATGGATTCCGTAACCCTCGCGCCCAGATCGCGCGATTCACTCCCGTCGTCTGAGCCAAGAATGGGTTGTCACTTGGGATCGTGCCATTGCGATTCAAGCGCAGGATCTTCCCGAATGGATTCTCGAGCGACTGCGCGTTCGTTGGGGTCGTCGCATCACCGACCGCCACGTACAGCTTTCCATCGGGGCCGAACAGCATCGAGCCGCCGTTGTGCTTGGCGACCTCGCCGAGTCCGGGCAGCTGAGCAAGCAGGACGGCACTTCCCGCGAGGGCGACATCGCCGCTCGCCGTGTAGCGCACAATCCGATTATGCGCAGGCGCGCCCTCAGTGCTCGTGTAGTAGACGTAGATCCAACCCGTCATCGCGAAATCGGGATCGAACGCGACGCCGAGGAGCCCACGCTCTCCATCGTCGATGGTCGGCACGGTGACGAATGGCTGCGCAAGCAACACCCCGTTCTTCACGATCCGCAGCTTCCCGCCCTGCTCCGTCACGAAGAGTCGCCCATCAGGGGCGAAGGCCATGGCCGTGGTCACGGTCGTGAAGCCTGACGCGAACACCGCGCGTGAGAAACCGGCACCCAACTCCACCACACCACCAAAGGTCACGGCGTGTCGCGCCCACTGCGACCAATTTCCCGCCGCGTCACGCGCTCGCACGGCGATGTCGTGCTGGCCGCTCGCGAACGCGGCGGTGCTCGGTAGCGTGGCTTCCCATGGCGCGCTCGTCGCGCTCGCGAAGATCGAGTCGTCCACCGCGAATTGCATCTGCGTCACTCCGACTTCGTCGGTCGCCGTTGCCGTCACGGCCACCGCGCCAATGAGATCACGCACTCCAGCGAGCGGACTCGTGACTGTCACGATTGGCGCAAGCACATCGCTCCCATCGGGTGCGAGCACGAGCAACTCGCACGGTTCAATCTCTCGCACCGCTCCGCGGGCATCGCGCGCGCGGAGACGAATCGCGCGCCGCCCCACCGGCGCCGCTGTCCAGGCGATGCTATACGGCACCGTCGCGCGCGCGCCGACCGAGTCACCATCTACGAAGAACGTCACGACCACCGCGTCGCCCTCGGGATCATTCACGGTCGCCGAGAGTGACACCGCGCTCCCCACCGTCACCGACGCGCCGATCAGCGGCGACGTGAGGGCGAGCGTGGGTGCCGCATTCGCCGCGCCCACGGCGTCAAAGCGCGCCGCGAGCGTCACGGGCGTGGCCGCGGTGATCAGCGTGCGCGCAAACGCGCCGCCATCGGCCCACGAGAGAAACGAGTACGCCGATGCACCGCTCTCCTGCGGGTCGATTGGCGCGATCTCACGCTGCATCCCGACGACCGTCGACTCCGAGTACGGCGTCGTGCGCGGTTGGCCATCGAGCGCAATCTGCAATCCGCTCGGAGTGCTCTCGAGCCTGAGCGTTGTGAGTTGCGGGAGCAGATCAAGCATTGCCGTGTCGGCGACGCCTGCGGCGTCCGCGGCGCGCGCGTAGAGCCGCACGAAGATGTCTGCTTCGTCGTGCCCAGTGCGCGGAATCCCGAGCTTGCCAGTCGTGCCCGACACGACCGGATGAAACGGATGCGTGTGCACGCCGTGATGCAGTACCGCCCACCAGGTCACCGACACTCCGGTAAGAACGCCGTCGTCGGGGTCGGTCGCGGCGATGGTAATTGCCAGGGTGTCGCCGCCGGCGAACGGCACCGCAGCGGCCGGACCAACGAATAGCACGCTCGGGGCGCGATTCGCGGCGGGGCCTGTCGACGAGTCATCGCACGAACCAATCAGCGCGGCACACACGACTGCCGGAACGAGGCGAACTAGAGGGCCCAGAGGGCGCGTAAGCCGGAAGCGCATACTCACGAATAGTAGCGACCGCCTCGCGCCGAGAGCCACGCGACACGCGACCGGCGTGAGTCTCGTGCGCTCCGACTTACGGCGCCAACCGCGGCCCAGTCGGTCGCGCCGGACTCCGCGCCAGCGCCGTGCGCGCCGCACGCTGCAGTATGCGCACCGTCAGTGAGTCCTCTGATCCGCCGGGGATTCGCGGCGGAAGCGATTCGGGCTCGATCTCCAAGATGCGCGCGATTATCGTGAATGCCGCGACATACGTGCCCCGCCGCGAGGCGTGCAGACCATCGCCGGAGTAGACGGCGATACGCGGATCCTCGGCGAGCGCGGCCGTGAAGCCGTCGCTCGCCGGCGCGAGAATCCCATTCACCGCCGCGGCTGCGTTCCAGTAGCTCGTGAGCGCCGCATCTGCGTCGAACCGCCGCGACCACATCGGCCAGATCTGATACAGCACGGGCGTCGCCCCGGCGGCGCGCACGAGGGGATCGAACTGCTCAGTGAAGAACTTGAGGTTCACCTGACTCTCGGGGAGCGCCGTCACCACCGTCCCGACCGCCAGATGATCCTCAAGCGCGAAGTTTGCCTCGGCGATCTCGGCTGTTCGCAAGGCGGTATCGCCGGCCGCACGCGCGAGCGCCTGCACCATCCCTGGGAGATCGTTCACGTACGTGTGCGAGTTGCCCACAAACAGCACGCGTCGGTTGCCGACGAGGTGCGGGATTCCGCGCTCCGATGAGAAGATGCCCGCACAGGCGGACGCACCGGTGCTGTCCGCGACGAACAGAGCGAGGAGAAGTGCTCGCACACCTCAGAATAGCGCCTCTGCGGCGCGCGAGGTGACCCCCAGCGCCACGAACGGCGTCTGGGTGCCTCTTGGGGGGGGGGGAGGCACCCAGCGACGACGCGGTGCCGCCCCTAACTTGCGGCCATGTCGACTGACCTACGCTACCCAATCGGCCCCGTCGTCCGCGTGGCCGCCCTCTCGCCCGCGGATCGCGCCGCAAGAATCGCCGAGATCGCCGATCTGCCTCGCGCGATTCAGGCGGCGGTGACGGGGCTCGCCGACGCCCAGCTCGATACGCCCTACCGCGACGCGGGCTGGACCGTGCGCCAAGTGGTGCATCACCTCGCGGATTCGCACGTGAATGCCTTCGTCCGCATCAAGTGGGCGCTGACGGAAAAGGACCCGGTGATTAAACCGTATCACGAGCAGGAGTGGGCAGAGCTCCCCGATGCTCAACTCCCAGTCGATGTCTCGCTCCGCCTCCTCGACGCGGTGCACGAGCGCTGGGTCGCGCTGCTGCGCGCACTGCCGGAGGCATCGTTCGCCCTCCCTTTTCAGCACCCCGAGTCTGGACCGCACACCGTGGACATGGCCATCGGCATCTACGCGTGGCACGGTCGGCATCACACGGCCCACATCGCCGAGCTCCGAAAACGCTCCGGCTGGTGATCGCATCGGCTCACGATCGCCTCGGCTGGCAATCGCATCGGCTGGCGCCGCGCGCACGGCCGAAACGCAAAACGGCGCAGACCGAAGTCTGCGCCGCAACCAGTTCAGCTGGCCCTGCAGGGTGCCGCGCGCACCGTCATTGGAACTCTACGTCCTACCGAACGGCGGCGGGCTACTTTTCCTGCACGGGATCCAGCGCTAGACCCGATATGGAGCTGAGGGGGATCGAACCCCTGACCTCTGCAATGCGAATGCAGCGCTCTCCCAGCTGAGCTACAGCCCCGGTCACGCGAACGGCCCCACCCGATCCAGCTGGGCAAGGCCGTCGATACAACAATAATAGTCGCGGTGGGAACCTCGCGCCACCCCCTAACCCTTTGACCCGCATGACCGCCTTGCTCCCCCCGCACCCGCTCGAGTCACAGTTCGTCGCCGATCAACTGGCCCTACGGAAGCTCGCGGCCAATGGCGTCCGGACCCAGCCTGAGGGGGCGTACGTCCTCTACTGGATGCAGTCGACGCATCGCTTCGAGGAGAACTGGGCGCTGCGCTTCGCGATCCTCGAAGCCGACCGGCTCAGCAAGCCGCTTCTGATCCACCAGGGGCTCGATCCGACCTACGAGCATGCGAACGACCGCATCCACACCGTCATTCTCGAAAATGCGCGCGCGTTACATCATCGGGCGAAGACACTCGGCCTCCGCTACCAGTTCGTCCTGCGTCGCAGCCGCAACGATGATCGTCGTGTGGTGGATCGTCTCGCCGCGCGCGCCGTGCTGGTGGTGACCGATCTCTTCCCGACTGCCGGAATCGCCGAACGCACCGCGCGATTCGCGGAACGTGCGCGCTGCAAGGTGATCATGGTGGAGTCGCACGGGATCGTGCCGAGCGGCGCGTTCGTCAAAGAGGAGTACGCCGCGCGCACGATTCGTCCCAAGATCGCGAAGCTCTTGGAACTCGCGTTGGAGCCCGTGGAGGATCGCCCGCCGCGTCGCGAACTCCCGGAGTCCATCTGGCGCGCGCTCGAAGCAGATCGCGTGAACTTCGATCAGTTCGACATCGCCGCTGAGGTGGCGCGCTGCGAGATCGACCACGCCGTGCCGCCGGTGCCGTTCGCCAGCGGGCTTGAGGGCGCCCGTGCGCGACTCACCACATTCTGCCACGGCGCCCTCGCGGACTACGCCGAGCGACGCAATGAGCCGAGCGACACTGAGGGATC
>JAYTDH010000122.1:0-2750 GCA_043736095.1 Gemmatimonas sp. | reverse complement strand
CCCGTTGCGCGCCGACTCTACCGCCTGCTCGAGGCCCATCACTCCGAGACCGGCGCCGACGAGTGGGTCCTCCCGCTCGAACGACTCGCCGAGCTCCTCCCGCTCACCCAGCGGTATCCCTCGCACCTCCAGCGCGTGATCCAACCGGCGCACGAGATGCTCCTCGCTGGGGGCATCGTGAGGCAGGCGCGCTTCCGCCAGGGCGGTCGTGCCTGGAGTGTCGCCTACCACTGGTGACGCGGGTGATGGAACGCTACGGTAGCCCGGCGCGTACTGCCTGTGTACGTTCCTCAGACCCATTCGCTCAGGTCGCGCCGCATGCCGAACCGCCGCATCCTCGCTCTTCTCGCCCTCGTGGTTCTCCCGCTCGCCGCGGGGGCCTTCGTGGTCCAAGAACGCGCCACGCTCACGAGCGCGCGATTGTTCGATCAGGTCATGTCGCTCGTCGGCGAGCGCTACGTCGATTCGCTCGGGGCCCGCGAACTCTACGAACGCGCGGCCCGCGGTCTTGTCGAGGAACTGCGCGATCCGTACTCCGAGCTGTACACCCCGAAGCAGCTTGAAGCGTTCAATACGTCCACGGGTGGCTTCTACAGTGGCGTCGGTATGCTGATCGAAGATCAAGAAGGTACGATCATCGTCAGCAAAGTGTATCCGCACACGCCCGCCGAAGAGGCCGGTATCCGCGAAGGCGACCGCATCGTCGGCGTGGATACGAGCTCCACGCGTGGATGGCGGATCGATCAAGTCTCCGGCGGCCTGCGCGGCGTGCCGGGCACGAAGGTGAAGGCGCGCTTCGCACGCCCTGGTGTACCGCAGCCCTTCGAGGTCGAGTTTACGCGCCGGACCGTGCGCATCCCCGCGATTCCTTTCTCGCTGATGCTGGACAACAAGGTCGGCTACATCCCCGTGCAGCAGTTCAACGAGACAACCACGCGCGAGTTCGCCGAGGTGTACGGTCGACTCAAATCAGAAGGCGCTCGTGGGCTCGTGATCGACCTCCGCGGCAACTCCGGTGGCTTCCTCGATCAAGCCCTCGAAATGACAAACTTCTTCGTCACACGCGGCAAGGAACTCGCCAGCGTGCGAGGTCGCGCCGGTCAGGTCGAACGCTACGTTGCCGAAGCGACGCCCATCGCACCCGATATCCCCATCGTCGTGCTCACCGATGGTTACACGGCCTCGGCATCGGAGATTGTTGCCGGCGCGCTCCAAGATCACGATCGTGCTCTCGTGATGGGCGTGACTTCCTTCGGCAAGGGACTCGTGCAGTCCGTGTATCGCCTCGAGGGTGGCTATGCCATCAAACTCACGACTGGCAAGTGGTATACGCCGAGCGGACGCTCAATCCAAAAAGAACGCGTGCTCGATGCGGGCGGGCGGCTGATTGAAGTACATCCCGACTCGCTCGAGACGGATTCGGCGCGTGCGGCGCGTCCGATGTTCCGCTCCGATGCAGGACGCCCCGTCTTTGGCGGGGGCGCCGTGACGCCGGATGTCATCATCCCCTACGACACCATCAGTGCGGCAGAGCAGCGCCTCGCACGTGCGCTCGTGCCACGCTCACAAGATGTCTACCTCGCGCTCTACGATTACGCCTTCAGCCTGAAGGATCAGGTCCGTCCAGACTTTGTGATTACCGACGAAATGCGTGAAGGCTTTCGCTCGCGGCTTGAAGCGAAGGGTGTGCCCGTGAATCGTGCCGAGTGGGACGCCGGTCGCGAGTACGTCGATCGCCTCCTGCTCAATCGTGTCGCACGCCTCGCCTTTGGCGATTCCACCGCGAAGCGTCGTGAGGTTCCAGATGATCGTCAACTCATGATGGCGATCGACTATTTGCGCCGCGGTCGCACGACTTCCGAACTGCTTGCGCTCGTGCCAACAGCCGCAGCGACCCCGGCCGCTCCCGCGCGCACCGCAACCCGCCCGGCGACGACTCCATCGACGGCATCGCCGACCGCGCGTCGTCCTGACTAACAACCGTTCTCTTTCTCCCCTCTGATGTTTCAGCGATTTCTGTTCGCCGCCGCGCTCCTCAGCGCGGCGGCCTGCCAACGCTCTGCCCTTGTCTCCCGCGCCCCTGAGCCGCAGGAAGGCCGCCTCACGAACCTCCACCAGATCACCTTCGGCGGCGAAAATGCCGAAGCCTACTGGAGCGCCGACGGGAAGTGGATCACCTTCCAGTCCACACGCGACGGCCGCACCTGCGATCAGCAATTCGTGATGCGCGCCGATGGCACCCATATTCGTCGTGTTTCCGACGGGCGCGGCAAGACGACCTGTGGGTGGTTCCTTCCCGGTGGCGACCGCCTCTTCTTCGGCTCAAGCACCGCGCACGATTCCATCTGCCCAGTCAAACCGGATCCCTCGGCCGGTTATGTCTGGCCACTCGACAAGTACGACATCTACACGGCGAATCGTGACGGCAGCGATATGCGGCGCCTCACGAACTTCAACGTGTACACGGCCGAGGGCGTGCTCTCGCCGGATGGGACAACGATTGTCTTCACCTCCCTCAAGGATGGTGATCTCGACATTTACACGATGAACGTCGATGGCACGGACGTTCGTCGCCTGACCAACACCGTCGGCTACGACGGCGGCCCCTGGTGGTCGCCCGATGGCAAGCGCATCGTGTACCGGGCGCATCATCCCAAGGACAGCGCGGAGGTCCGCCAGTATCAGGACCTCCTCGCCCGCGGCATGATCCGCCCGAGCAAGGTCGAACTCTTCGTGATGAACGCCGATGG
>JAYTDH010000121.1:0-1844 GCA_043736095.1 Gemmatimonas sp. | reverse complement strand
ACGATCCCCGAGGGCAAGGAATACCGCCTCGTGCTCGGCAGTGGTCAGGCGATTGCGGCGATCGAGGAGCTGGTGCTCGGGCTCACCCCTGGCCAGACCGTCGAGCAGCCGGTGAAGTGGCCGGATGACTTTCCAGACGAGGCGCAGCGCGGCAAGTCCAAGCCCGTGCGTGCCACGCTGACCGAAGTGAAGCACAAGTCGCTCCCGCCGATGGATGACGCATTCGCGGCGGAGATGGGCGATTTCGCGAACGTCGCCGCGCTCCAGGTGGCGGTGCGTGCGGACCTCATGTCGAACCTCACGCGTGAGGCCGATGCGGCCGCGCGTACGCAGCTGCTCGACGAGATCGTGACGGCCAATCCGTTTGATCTCCCGCCGAGCTGGGTGAAGCAGATGGTGCAGGCGTACGCTGAGGCGTACCGGATTCCGCAGGAGGAGATTCTGAAGTTCGGTGACGAGATGAAGGGGATGGCGGAGCGTCAGGTGCGCCGCGATCTGATCATCGACACGCTCTCCGAGCGCGAGAAGCTCACCGCGACCGAGGCCGATGTGGACGCGAAGGTGGCGGAGATGGCCGCGAAGCGCGGCGAGGACGTGGGCAAGATGTATGCGTCCTTGCAGAAGGCCGGGCGCCTTCGCGAGCTGGAGCGGAGCATCACCGAGGAGCGCGTGTTCAGCTGGCTCCTCGAACGGAATACAATCGAACAGGCTTAGTGGTGTGATGTAGCGTGCGCCGGCGGACTGCCGGCGCGACCCCGACTCTCTCCGAGAACGAGACCCCGATGGCCATCATCCCGAATCCGTATGTGATTGAGCGCTCCAGCCGTGGCGAGCGCAGCTACGATGTGTACAGCCGTTTGCTCATGGACCGCATCATCTTCCTCGGCACGCCGGTGAACGATGACGTGGCGAATATGATCATCGCGCAGCTGTTGTTTCTGGAGGCGGATAACTCAGGGCGCGACATCCATCTGTACATCAACTCGCCGGGCGGCAGCGTATCGGCGGGGCTCGCGATCTACGATACGATGCAGTTCCTGAAGTCGCCGGTGAACACGATTTGCATGGGCCTCGCGGCCTCGATGGGTGCCTTCCTGCTCGGCGCAGGAACGCACGGCAAGCGCTCGGCACTCCCGAACTCGCGCATCATGATTCACCAGCCCTCGGGCGGTGCGTCGGGCACGGCGTCGGACATCGAGATCCAGGCGCGCGAGATTATCTACCTCCGCGGGCAGATGAATGAGTTGATGTCCAAGCACACGGGGCGTCCCTTGGAGCAGGTGGAGCGCGATGTGGACCGCGACCGGTTCATGAGCGCCGAGGAGGCCAAGGTCTACGGTTTGATCGACACCGTGGTGGTGAGCCGGACGGAAATGGAGAAGGTGAGTCAACTGGCCGCGGCGAAGTGACGATACTAAAAGGGCGCTTGTGAACTATTTCACGAGCGTCCCGCAGGTTTTCTTGACCCCGTAGTCCCCGAGCGTTACCGATAGTACGCGGGGGTAGTCCCTACCTCAGTATCCCCTCCCAACCCGCCCGATGTCCCAAGACCGTCACCTGCGTTGCTCGTTCTGCGGCAAGTCCAAGGATGCCGTCCGGAAGTTCATCTCCGGGCCTTCCGTGTACATCTGCAACGAGTGCATCGCGCTCTGCAATGAGATCCTCGCTGAGGATGAGGAGCGCGACGTCACGGAGCCCGTCACAACGGTCCCCGCGCCGCAGGAGATTAAGAACGTTCTTGACCAGTACGTGATTGGGCAGGAAGGGGCCAAGAAGGCACTCGCGGTGGCGGTTTACAACCACT
This sequence comes from Gemmatimonas sp., assembly GCA_043736095.1. Taxonomy (GTDB): domain Bacteria; phylum Gemmatimonadota; class Gemmatimonadetes; order Gemmatimonadales; family Gemmatimonadaceae; genus Pseudogemmatithrix. Next base: position 40 of record JAYTDH010000121.1, on the reverse strand, counting down.
ACAAGCGCATCAACTCTGGCGCGAAGCGTGAGGGGGACGT
>JAYTDH010000120.1:0-5302 GCA_043736095.1 Gemmatimonas sp. | reverse complement strand
CCGTGCTGCCCCTGGAACTCCCCGAGGATATACGGCAGCGGCTTGCCCATCACATGCGCGAGCACGCTGATGCGACCGCGATGCGCCATCGAGATTGCCACGTGACGCGCCCCTTCCTTCGCTGCGGCGGCGATTGCCGTATCGAGCATCGGGATCAGCGCGTCGGTGCCTTCCACCGAGAATCGCTTGTAGCCGACGAAGGTGCGGCCGAGGAATCGCTCAAAGCCGTCCACCTCGGTCAGTCGGCGCATCACCTGCTGCTTCTCGTCAGCGGTGAGCGGCGTGGTCAGCTGCTCCTCGGTGAAGAGCTGCCGGAACCACACGCGCTCTTCTTCGCTCCCGATATGATGCACCTCGACCGCGAGGTTCCGCGTGTAGCGCTTCTTGAGTCGCTCGGCGACATCGTGCGCCGTCGCGAGATGCGGGAATCCGAGCGCCGCGCCCGAGACCTGCGTCAGCTCGTCCTCGGTGATCCGGTGGAACTCCGGATGCAACTCCTGCGCCCCGGGAGGGGGTGAGCCGAGCGGATCAAGCTGTACGGCCAAGTGCCCGTACGAGCGAATCGCCGCAGTGTAGCGCGACGCCGCGGCGGCAATCCGCGCGTACGCCTCGTCGCCACCAGCGCGGCGACCTATCGCCTCTTCGGCGAATCGGAAAAACTGGCGCCAAGATTCTTCGACCGAAGTCGGATCCTGGCGATATGCCTCGAACTGTTCAGCGGCGTAGGCGTCATTGAAGACGCTCGCGATGGGCTCCTGTGCCATGCGCGCAATCTAATCGCCCGCCCCTTCGTACGGGACACGTGGCGATGCCCCATCCAATCAGTCCAAGCGGGCCAGGCGATCGTGTACGATGAGGGCGCTTGATGGACGTTTTCCCGGCTGCTTGGACAGGAGTTCGTGTACCAAGACCTCTAGCCCTTCGGGTACGTCCGGATTGAGCGTCCGGAGCAGGGGCGGCGTGTTCTCCAGCACCATCGCCACCAGCTGGTACGGCGTCTCCGCGGTGAATGGCGAGCGCCCCACCAAACACTCAAACAGCACGCAGCCCATCGCATAGAGGTCGGCACGTGCGTCCACGGTCTCGCCCGTCATCTGCTCGGGGGCCATGTATTCCGGCGTGCCGATAATCATCCCCTGACTCGTGACCCCCTCCTCCTGCGGACGCTCGGCCAGCCGCGCGATGCCGAAGTCCATCACCTTGAGCACGCCGTCTGGCCCCACGACCATGTTCTGCGGCTTGATATCTCGGTGGATAATCCCCTGCTCGTGCGCGATCTCCAACGCCCGCGCCAGCTGCTTGCCCACCGAGAGCGTCACGGCCATCGGCAGTCGGCCGCGCGACCGAATCAGATCCTTCAGCGAGGTCCCTTCGACGTACTCCATCGTGATGAAGTACACGCCATCGCGCTCGCCGAGGTCATGCGTGCGCACGACGTTCCGATGCGAGATGCGGCGCGCAAGCCGAATCTCACTCTTGAAGCGATCAAGCGCCGTCGGATCCTGCATCAGGAAGTCCTGCTTGAGCGTCTTGATGGCAATCACTTCGTTGAGCTCGCGATCCACGGCCTTGAACACCGTGCCCATCCCGCCCTGTCCGAGGATCTCCTTCACGTCGTAGCGATTCGCGAACACGCTTCCTGGCACGAGACCCACCTGCACAGCCTGTCGCCCCATCGTGCCCGTGGGAATCGCCATCTGCACCGTCCGCGCGGCATCGACGTCGCCGCCAAGGAAGGCCACCAGTTCCTGTTTCTCCCGCAAATCGGAGAGCAGACGACGGAACGCCGACGCCAACGCCCCAATCTCATCCGGAGAGTTCGCCGTAATCTCGGCGTTGTAGTCACCATCCGACGCGCGGCGCGTTGCCTCCGCGAGCTTCGCCACCGGACGCGTGACCCACTTCGCTACGAGCAACGAGAAAAGCGCCGCCACGAACAGCGCCACACCACCCGTGTAAAGAATCGTGCGCTCTAACGCGCGGAACAGCGCGAACTCGGTGTCGCGATCACGCAGCAGGGCAAAGCCGCCGAGCGGCGTGCCACCGGCCGATCGCAACAGGCCACCGAGCGCCACATAGCGCGTCCCCGCGAGCGTGACGTCGGCACTCATCCCCGACTCTTCTTGCGTCGCGACCGTGTGCAACTCGGCCAGCAACGTCGGCGTCAGCACCGTCCGATCCACCGTGCTGCCATTCACGCGCGGCACGCCGGCGGTGTCGAGTGCATAGAACACCACCTCGAGTTGATCGAACGCCGCCTGCTTCACGCTCGCGGCAAACGTGTCGTCCATCCCGCGCGCCACCATCAGCGCCCCGTACACACGGCCGCCATCCTCGATCGGCACCACACCGATCTGCACAAGCACCGTGTCGGCGCTCACGCCGAATGCATCTACAAAGTTTCCCTCGAGCGCACCGCCGATTGCCGGCGAGTTCGCCAACGACTCCTCTGGCGCCTGCGGATCATCGCTCTTCGCGAGCCGGATTCCCTGGTCGTCCGTGATCTGCGCCCAATCGGCGCCCGTCTGCTCGACCGCCACAATCGACTGATCAAAGGCATCGCCAAACACACGCTGCCGGATGATGTCGCGGAACTGCGCGTTCCCCGCAAAGACTTCGGCTGCCTTCAGCAGCGCCTCCGAGCGTCCGCTGATCTGCGAGCGTAGCGCCTCGCGCGCCGCCGCGACGACCCGCTCCACCGAGGCATCGGCCGCGGTGTTCGCCGAGCGTGCGGTCACCGCAAGCGTCGCGCCGAGGGCGAGCAACACCACGGCCGACGTGCCGAGGAAAATCTTGACCGAGAGCGAGAGGCCGCGCGGCCGCCCGGAGACGCCGCGGATCGGCTCGGTGACGCTACTCGGCGTACGCGACGGCTCGCGTGCGGCGGCGCCCCGCGCTTCAGTATCGGTCACGGCCACTCCGATCGTACTCGCGACCAAACTTGTTCTTATGCTCCACGAACCGGAATCCGCGCGCATCGAGCGTGACATCAACGGCGCTGTTCCCGCCCGCGGCGACCTGCAACGGCTGCGTCGTGACCGGCGTGCGCTCGTGCCAGATGGTCAGCGTGTAACTCCCGGCCGGCACATTCGGGATCGACCACCGCCCGTCCGCTCCCGCCATCGCCGTCCACGGCGTCGCCACAACAATCACAAAAGCCGTCATGCGCGGATGGATGTTGCAGTACACAGGAAAAACGCCAGCGCGGCGGAAAATCGCATCCTTCGACCGCCCCGACGGATAGAGTCCGAGATCGAACGCCGCCCCGGGTGAGGTCGAGAAAATGTTATGACTGAACGGATCTTGATTCGGGAAGTCCACGCGACTGCCCGGCGTCACCACGCGCACGCGCGGCACAAACGTCCGCCCATTCATCGTGAGGTTGGTTCGCGCCGGTGCCGTGCGTGCCGCGGCGCTGCGTGCCGCCGCGGTGACCGCTGTGGTGCCCGCTGTGGTGCCCGCTGTGGTGCCCACTGTGGTGCCCACTGTGGTGCCCGCGGCCGCCTGCGGCTCAAGGTAGATCACCGTGTTTCCAAGATCGGTACTCTGCTCGCCGGGACGCTCAGTGAACAGCACGCGTCCGGTCACCGCGCCCTGTGCGCTGGCCGCGGACGGCAAAAGACCCACGAGGAGCGTAGCCAGAGTGGCCGCACGCCGCGCAGATTCCCTAAGTCGATTCCTTCCATTCGTTGTGTGCACCAGACCCAAGGGTATCCCCATGCTGAAGCTCCGGTCAAGCGATTTCGCCACGGCGTTCCTCCCCGTGATTCTCGGACTCACCGTCCTGAGCGTGTGCCCCATCACAACGGGGGCTCAAACCCCCGAGCAGCGCATCGATTCGCTCGCCCAACGCCTCGAGGACGCCGAAGCGGCACTCGAGATGCTCCGCCAGCAGCTCGCCACCGAGTCCGAGAGCGCCGTGCGAACCCGCTCCCGCGTGGGCTTCGAGTTCAACGGCCGCGTCCTGATGAACGTCTTCGCGAACTCCAAGGAGACGAACAACGCCGATGTCCCGATGTATCGGAAGCAGGTGCCGGCCGGTTCCCCCAAAGGTGGATTCGGCATGGCCATCCGCCAAACAACGCTCGGCGGCGCCTTCACCGTGCAGGAAGTCCTCGGTGGCACCTTCACCGGTGACATCGACGTCGACTTCTTCGGCGGGCAGGTCCCCAGTCCCGGCGGGCGCACCTTCCCACTCATGCGCATCCGCACCGCGCGCGCCATCATCGCCTGGGAGCACTCGGAGTTACTCGTCGGTCAGGAACAGCCGCTCGTTGCTGGGTTGAACCCACTGAGCCTCGCCGCCGTTGGCATCCCCAACCTCTCCTACTCCGGCAACCTCTGGCTCTGGCTCCCGCAGATCCGCTACAGCTATCGCGCCGGAACAAAGATCCGCGTCGCCTCGCAGTTCGCGATTCTCGCGCCAACGAGTGCCGAGCCCGCGGGCTTCTTCGCCACGGGGTTCGACGCCGCCGAACGCACCAAGACGCCATTCCTCGAGTATCGCGCGAGCGTGGCGTGGGGTGACGACGAACACCCCGCCGAGATCGGATTCGGGCTCCATCACGGGCAGGTGAACAATCGCCTGAACGCCGCTTCGCCGAGCGATGCCGTCACCCTCGACTTCCTCGTGCCGCTCGGCGCACGGTTTGAGATTCGCGGCGAAGCGTTCTCGGGGCGCGCCCTCGCCGGACTCGGTGGAGGCGGCATCGGACAAAATTTTGGGATCGACTCCCTCAGCACGCTCGAGTCGGTCGGCGGGTGGGTGCAGTTCAACTACAAGCGGTCGCCGAAACTGCTGATCGGCGCTGGCTACGGTTTCGATGATCCAAACGATGACCGCACGCCGACCTTCCTCCACAACGCCACCACGGAAGCGCACCTTCATTGGCGTCCCTCGGGACCGCTCGTGGTGGGCCTTGAATGGCGCAGCGCCCGCACGCGCTACGCCCTCACCGACTATCCGAACACGCACCTGAACCTCGCGCTCGGCTTCGAGTTCTAGCACGATTCGATCACCCGCTGTCCACAGCCGCTACGCACTCGCGACCACCACGCGCACGGCGAGCCCGCCATTGCTCGTCTTCATCGCCTCCGTGAAGCGCAGCCCGGTGTGGCCCTCGAGTGCGCGATCCGCCGAGAGCAGCGCGACGCGCCATCCAGGACACACGGTGCGCGCCACTTGTCCAAAGCGCGCGTAGAGGTCGCGTAGCGCGCCGCTCTCGCCCACGCGCACGCCATACGGTGGGTTCGCGATCAAGAGGCCTGGCCCAGCGGGCACCGTGAGATCCGACAGCGCACG
>JAYTDH010000119.1:0-7854 GCA_043736095.1 Gemmatimonas sp. | reverse complement strand
CAGGGCGGGATGGCAACGGTGTACCTCGCCGAAGACCTGAAGCATGGCCGCATGGTCGCGCTCAAGGTGTTGAAGCCCGAACTCGCCGCCGTGCTCGGCGCCGAGCGCTTCGTGGTGGAGATCAAGACCACGGCGGCGCTGCAGCATCCGCACATCTTGCCGCTCTTCGATTCCGGCACCGCCGACGGCTTCCTGTTCTATGTGATGCCGTTCATCGATGGCGAAACGTTGCGCGACAAGCTCAATCGCGAAACACAACTCAGTGTGGACGAGGCCGTCCGGATTACGCGCGAAGTCGCCGATGCCTTGCATTACGCGCACACGCACGGCGTAATCCATCGCGACATCAAGCCGGAGAACATCCTGCTCGCGAACGGCCGTCCGATGGTCGCGGACTTCGGCATCGCACTCGCCGTGAGTGCTGCGGCCGGTGGGCGGATGACGGAGACGGGTCTCAGCCTCGGCACCCCGCACTACATGTCGCCCGAGCAGGCGACGGCCGAGAAGGAGATCACTGGGCGGAGCGATGTGTACTCACTCGCCAGTGTCTGCTACGAGATGCTCACTGGGAACCCGCCGCACGTGGGCTCGAGTGCGCAGCAGATCATCATGCGGATTATCACCGAGCAGCCCGAAGCGGTGACGAAGCATCGCAAGAGTGTGCCGCCGCATGTGGCGGCGGCGGTGGCGAAGGCACTCGAGAAGTTGCCGGCCGATCGCTTCGAGACTGCGCAGCAGTTCGCCGAGGCGTTGGCCAATCCCTCGTTCACCACGATGACGACGGCAGGCGCGATAGCCGCAACGCGTGGTGGCGCGCGCGGCGCATTGCTGGCGGTGAGCGCCGTTGCCGTCATGGCAAGCGCAGCGGTCGCCTGGCTCGCGGTGCGGCCAGTGCCCGACCCGCCTGTGATGCGTTTCCAATTCGCGCTCCCCGACTCGCAGATGCCGGTGCCTGGCGCGAATGCGCCGCTGCCCGCCCCCGATGGGTCGTTCCTGATTTACAATGGTCCGGTGCCCGGAGAGCCCGCGCTCTCGCAGCTCTGGATCAAGCGGCGTGATGCGCTTGACGCCACACCAATTCCCGGCAGCCATGGCGCGGGGACGGCGAGCATCTCGCCGGACGGAAAGCGCGTCGCCTTCGACAATTCAGGGAGACTGCGCGTCCTGCCGATTACCGGAGGCGCCTCGCTGGTGATCGCTGAGCCAACGGTCCAGCCATACGGCGTGGCGTGGCTGGACAACGAACGCATCCTTTTTGTCGCCTCCCCGTCGAGCAGTCGGAGTCAGCTGGACATCTTCGTTGTTCCCGCGGCCGGGGGCGCAGCATATAGCCTCGGTCTCATCATGGGCAATCGCGTCGCGGCGCGCCCACAGGTCATTCACGGACGCGACGCCTTTCTGTATTCCAGTTGCACCACTCCTCTCGAATGCAACCTGCGCGTCTTCGACTTCCGTGATAGCACGTCGAAGGAGCTCGTGCCCGGATCGAACGGGGGGAGCTATGCTGCCAGTGGGCACCTGTTGTATGAGCGGTCAGGCGCGCTCATCGCCTCGCGCTTCAACAAAGCGTCGCTTGAGATGCAGGGCGAGGTCGTCCAGTTGACCGAGCAGGTCAGCCTTGCCGTCGGCCGCATCCCCTTTTCGCTCTCGCTCGACGGCACGATGACGATGATGATTGGCGGGACGAACGGCGCCGGAGTCCCACAGGAGTTGGTCTGGGTTGACCGGAGCGGCCGTGAGGAACTGGTGGACTCGGCCATGAGTCCGGTGCGCATGACCATCACCGGCAACAACCATGGATGGTCCATCTCCCCGGACGGTGCGCGCGTCGCCCTTGGACTCGCCACGCCGTCCGGCGACGACATCTGGGTGAAGCAGCTGCCGCGCGGGGCCCTGACTCGCGTGACAATGGACGCGGTGGGGGAGTTTCGCCCGAAGTGGTCCCCGGACGGGGAGCGCGTCATGTTCGGCACGGTGACCGATTGGCGCATACGACGGGCGGACGGAACTGGGCGCGACTCCGTGATTCACGCCGGCCAGGTGAACGAAGTGAAGATGTCTCCTGACGCGAAGTGGTTGCTGGTACGTGCAGGCGCCGCCAGCTCGGTGAGCGGTGGGCGAGACATTTTGGCGATGCGCATCGGAGTGGACTCCGCCCTCCGCCCGCTGTTGGCCTCCGCAACGTACGACGAGACCGCGCCGTCGCTTTCGCCGGACGGCAACTGGTTGCTCTATCAGTCGGATGAATCGGGACGGCGAGAGATCTTTATTCGCCCATTCCCGGATGTGGACCGACTGCGGGTTCCGGTGTCGGTCGAGGGGGGTGAAGCACCGCTCTGGTCGCGCGATGGGCGTGAGATCTATTTCCTCTCGAGCGATCGGCGGATGATGGCCGTGAACTTCACGGCCGCCGTCACGCCAACGCTTGCCGCACCCCGCGCCCTGTTTACCGTGCCGCGCGCCCTGCTCGGAGTGGAAACGGCCTATACCACTCCGTGGGATGTTGCAGCGGATGGGCGATTCCTCATGATGCGTATGGTTGGCGAGAGCGCGGGGAGTGCGCCGGTGCCCATCATCACGTACAATCTCTTAACCGAGCTGCGCGCGCGGCTTGGGCGCTAGCTCGTAATCCCAATGACAATGCCTGATCGTCTCGCCGCCGCCCTCGCCGACCGCTACCGCCTTGAGCGCGAGCTCGGTGCCGGCGGCATGGCCACCGTGTACCTCGCGCACGACCTTAAGCACGAGCGCGACGTCGCCATCAAGGTGTTGCATCCCGACTTAGGCGCGGCGCTCGGCGCCGAACGCTTCTTGAGTGAGATCAAGACTACCGCGCGGTTGCAGCATCCCCATATTCTGCCGCTGCTCGACTCCGGTGCTGCCGATGGATTTCTTTACTACGTGATGCCGGTCGTGACGGGTGAGACGCTGCGCGCGCGATTGAATCGTGAGCGGCAGCTGCCGATGGCCGAGGCGGTGCGGATCGCGAAGGAAGTCGCGAGCGCGCTGGACTATGCGCATCGGCAGGGCGTGGTGCATCGCGACATCAAACCCGAGAACATCCTGCTGCACGACGGTCAGGCACTGGTGGCGGACTTTGGGATTGCGCTCGCCGTGCAAAGTGCGGGCGGTGCTCGCATGACGCAGACCGGGTTGAGTCTCGGGACGCCGCAGTACATGAGCCCCGAGCAGGCGCTCGGCGAGCGCACGATTGATGCGCGCTCGGACATCTACGCGCTCGGCGCGGTGACGTATGAGATGATCACCGGGGACCCGCCGTTCTCCGGCGCAAACGTGCAGGCGATTGTCGCGCGCTTACTCAATGAGAAGCCGACGGCATTGCACACGTTGCGAGATACCGTGCCCGTGGCCGTGGAGGAGGCGGTGCTCACCGCATTGGCCAAGCTCCCAGCAGATCGGTTTGAAAGCGCCAAGGCGTTCGGCGATGCGCTCGTGACGACCGGCGGAATAACCGTACAGCGTGCCGCCGCCGTGCCGATTTCGCGCCCGGTCGCCTTCGCCTCGCGCTACGGCGGATGGATCCTCTTTGCGATGGCGATGACCGTGGCGCTGATCGAGGGCGTGGCGATGTACGCCGCAAAGCAACGCGAGCCGGTTGTGCGCACGGCGCGCTTCGATCTCGAGCCGGGCGACGTCCCGCTCAGGGCCGGCAGCGAGTTCGTGATTTCGCCCAATGGCGAGATGCTGGCATACACCGCGGGCGTCGGTGGACAGGCACCGTTCATCTATGTGCGAGAGGTGTACGGATCTGGGCAGTGGCGCCGTCTCGCGGTGACGGCCTTGGCTGGCACCCCATCCTTCTCGCCAGACGGACGGCAAATCGTCTTCCGGCGCGGCGACAATGGGTTGATCTATAGGGTGTCCGTAGACGACGGTGGGGCCGTCCTTGTCCCGACGCCGCGTCCCTCCTTTTTTCCGCAATGGGTCACGGACGATCTCATCGCGGTCGCGGCCCCCGGCGGTTCCAATCTGTTGTCCGCCTCGGGGGCGCCTCCGCGCCCGATTCCATCTGCTCTTGGTGGACGCCTGCGAAGTATGTTGCCGGATCAATCAGGGATGCTGGGTCAGGTTGGGGAGAGTGTCGCGCTTTGGGATTTTGAGACCGACAGTGTGCAGGTCCTCATCCCTCAGGGACGCCACGCGGTGTATGCGGCCAGTGGTCACATTGTCTATGCGGGTCCGTCGAGCGGGCTCTATGCCGTCGCGTTCGATCTGAAGACGCGTCGAGTCATCGGCGCTCCGGTGCGGGTGCTGCCCCAAGTCGCGAGTACGATCGACACACGGGGATTCAGCATCTCGCAAAATGGCACGCTCGTGTATCTCGATGGTCCTTCGACTGATGGGGACGCGGGAAACCTCGGAGTCCTCGTTGTCATCCATCCCGGCGGGCGCAGGGACACCCTTCAGTTGCCGCCCTCGCGACAGTTCCTCCCCCGTATCTCCCCTGACGGAAGGCGTATCGCCTACACCCAGCAGGCGCGCGGCAACGGGTCGTCGTATGATCTGATGGTGCACGACCTCGCGCGTGGGACGGCGACCCAGCTGACCTTTGCCGGCGAGGCAAGCCGTCCCATCTGGTCGCCTGATGGAGCGCGCCTTGCGTTCGGGCTCGACAGCACCACGACCAACGGCACGGTTCCGCGGCGCGTGCTCGTGATTCCCGCAGATGGCAGCGGACCGGGAACACCCATCGGCGCGCCGAGCTCGATACCCCTCCCTACAGACTGGCCCGCTGCCGATCAGTTGTTGGTGGATGCGATGGTTGAAGGGCAGCAGCGTTCCGACATCTTTCGCGTGTCGCCCACACAGAGTGGCGCTCCCGTCGCGTACTCACCGAGTGCTGAGAGCGAACTCGGCGCCGTCGTCGCTCCGGACGGGCGTCACGCGGCATTCGTTCGCGAAGGCTCGGCCACAAGTTCGGGCGTGTGGGTGCGCGAGTATCCGAATGCCGTTGGCCAATGGAAGATTGCCACGGGCAATTATCCTCGATGGTCGCGCGACGGAAAGTACGTCTACTACTGGCGCACAGGGCCGCTGGACTCGCTGTTTCGTGTCCCGGTCGAGCGGGGCACGAGCGTCGTGGCGTTCGCCGAGGAACTCGTGGTCGCCATCGACGCCTACGGCATCGCGAACTGGGATCTCTTTGCCGACGGGCGAGTCCTACTAACGGTCATTGCACCGACGGAAGTCACGAGTCCGAGCGGGAACAGCGGCGCGCGTCCGAAGCAGCGGATTGTGACGAACTGGTTTGCCGAACTCACACGGCTGATGTCCGCGGCTCCCCCACGCTGATATGTCTGCACTCTCCACTGGCTATAGGGCACCATGAGCGATTTTCCGAAGGGCTTGGCACAGGCTCTTGCCGACCGCTACCGTCTCGAGCGCGAGATCGGCCAGGGGGGCATGGCCACTGTTTACCTCGCGCACGACCTGAAGCACGACCGCCAGGTCGCCATCAAGGTCGTGCATGCGGACCTTGCCGCCACGCTCGGTCCCGAGCGCTTTCTCGCCGAGATCAAGACCACGGCCAAGCTGCAGCATCCGCACATTCTCCCACTGCTCGACAGCGGCGAGGCGGCGGGGATCCTGTACTACGTGATGCCGTTCGTCGCTGGAGAGTCGCTGCGCGCACGGCTCGATCGCGAAACACAGCTCCCGATCGACGAAGCGGTACGCATCGCCCGCGAAGTCGCCGACGCACTAGGCCACGCGCACGCGCAGGGAATCGTTCACCGCGACATCAAGCCCGAGAATATCCTGCTGCAAGAAGGGCACGCGCTCGTCGCGGACTTCGGCATTGCGCTCGCGGTGACGGCCGCGGGCGGCCCGCGCATGACGCAAACGGGGCTCTCGCTCGGCACGCCGGGCTATATGAGTCCTGAGCAGGCGATGGGGGAGAAGACCCTCGATTCGCGCGCCGACATTTATGCGCTGGGCGCGGTGACGTACGAGATGCTGACGGGCGAGCCGCCGTTCACTGGCGCGACGGTGCAGGCCGTGGTGGCAAAGGTGTTGAACGCCGAGCCGGAGAAGCCGTCCATGATTCGGCGCTCGGTGCCGCCGAACGTCGAGGGGGCGGTGTTGCGCGCTCTGGCCAAGGTGCCGGCGGATCGTTGGGCCAAGACGAGTGATTTCGTGACGGCGCTGAACACGGCGATGCCGACGGGCACCGTGAGCGAAACGATGGTACGCGGCGCCGCGCGTCCAAGCCGCGGAGCGAACCGGGCGTTGACGGCGGTGCTCGCCCTCGTTGCGCTCGGCGGCGTGGGCACGAGCGCGTGGCTGGCGACGCGCACGAAGCCCGCGGAGGAGCTCGTGCTTGCGCGCTTCGAGATCGCGCTGCCGGAGAGCACTGTGTTGGCCGAACGCGGGGGGAGGCGCCTCGCCATCTCGCCCGATGGTCGCCGCCTGCTCATTATCGCGTCGAAGGATCAGGCCGGCACCATCGTCTACGTCCGACGGATGGACGATCCCACGCTCGTGGAGCTCCGTGGCACCGAGGACCTGCGCTATCCCTCGAACATTGATCCATCCTTCTCACCCGATGGGCAGTGGATTCTGTTGAACACGTTTGATGGTGTGGTCAAGGTTCCTTCCGATGGCGGGCGTGCCGAGCTGGTGGCCGACTCCGGGCGTGCCGCGCACTGGGGCGACGGGAATCGCATCGTGTACACCCGCGGACGCAACGTCTACATCGGCTCGGCAGATGGCCGTGATGGTCGCGTGCTCACGCCGCTCGACACCTCACGCTTCACCGGAATGCTCTGGCCGCACCTCCTCCCAGGAGGCAAGAAGGTGTTGGTATCGTTGTTGCCCACGGGAGGCGCGTCTTTTGTGACCGACTCCATGATGCTCGGTGTCGTGGATGTCGCGTCGGGTGAAGTGACGGAGCTCGGGCTTCCGGGCGGGAACCCTCGGTATCTCGCGGAGGGGTACATCCTGTTCGGGCGCTTTGAGTTCCTGGCCTTTGCGGCGCCATTCGATGTCCGCACCGCACGCATCACGGGCCCGGCGTTTCGACTCCTCGAGGGCGTCTGGACGGGAGGGGGAGGCGCGCTGGGGCTCGACGTCGCGCGCAACGGGACGATGGCCGTGCAGGGCGCGGCGGGCTCATCGAGCGTCTCGCAGTTGGTGATGGTGACCGCCGCGACCGGAGAGAGCAACGCGCTCGCACTTGAGCCCGCACTCTGGGCCGTCCCGCGCTTCTCCCCAGATGGCCGTCAGATTCTTGTCGAACAAGGATCGCCGGTGCGACCGTGGCCGCAGGGTCCGATCATCCTGATTGATCGGACCACCGGAGCGACGCAGCAACTCACCGAGGGAACTGAGGGGCTCGCCGGCGCATGGACGGCCGATGGTCGTCGCGTCCGGTTCGCGCGATTCGGCCAGGGCTACTCCGAAATTGTGGAGCGCGCCTGGGATCGCAGTGCGCCAGACCGGATTGTCCGCACGGACAGTGCGAACCTCTTCTTCGAACTGGAACGCGGTCCTGCGGGGGGATGGTCGGCGCTCCGTTTTCAAGTAAATCAGAGTAATCGCGACATCTATATCGCGCGCACGGATGACCTCTCGGACTTCCGTCCCTTCGTCGCCAGCGAGGCGAACGAGCGCCAACCCGCGATCTCACCCGATGGACGCTGGATCGCGTACACGTCCGATGAGAAGGGGCGGAATGAGGTCTATGTGCAACCATTGCCAGGTCCGGGACCCAGACTGCCGGTCTCCGTCAGCGGCGGGACGGAGCCGCTCTGGTCGCCCGATGGTCGTGCCCTGTATTTTCGAACCACATCGCACATCGTCGCCGCGAAGATGTCGTTCTCCCCACTCTCGGTG
>JAYTDH010000118.1:0-12049 GCA_043736095.1 Gemmatimonas sp. | reverse complement strand
CCTGCTCTGGAACAGTCTGATGGAGCGGCTCGAGCAACTGCTCGATCGACTCCCCTTCGTGCGGATTCTCTACAACTCCACGAAGGACCTGCTCGATGCCTTCGTCGGCGAGAAGCGTCGGTTTGATCGCCCGGTGATGGTGGCGATGTCATCGGACGGTGCGGTGCGCACGTTCGGGTTCATCACGCAACAGTCGCTCGAGAAGCTCGGGCTGCCGGACGACGTCGCGGTGTACTTCCCGCAGTCGTACAACTTCGCCGGTCAGCTCGTCGTCGTCCCTGCATCGCGCGTGACGCCGCTGGACGCCGTGAGTTCGGATGTGCTTGCCTTTATCGTGTCGGGCGGCGTGACGGACGTGCCGCATGCGCGGGGCGCGGGACAAGCGAAACACTAAATCGTTGGCGAGTGCGCGCGAAAGAAAACAAAGCGGGGGTGCGCGAATCATCGCGCACCCCCGCTTTGTTCATCTCACGATCCCCAACCGCTCACGGACCGAAGCCCGGGGGCGCCTTCTCCTCCTCCGGAGACTCCAGCACCTTCTTAAAGCACCAGAACGTCCCGACCCACACCAAGAGAAGCGATGCGGTCATGAAGATCCATCCAAGAGTCGTCATGGCTCAGTCCTCGGGGTTGTTGTCATCGATGTCCACGCCGGCGGCGCGGAGGCGCTTCTCAGCCATCCAAGTCACGATCACGAGATACACGAGTAGCGCGGCAATAGTGGCCATGCCCACGCGTGCACCGGTGGTCGCAAAGGACTTCTTAATCTCCTCTCCGAGGCTCTGAATGGTGAAGCCGACGAAGACGATAATCAGGTACGCCGGGGCGACGTACTTCATGATGAACTTGAAGATGGTCGGCACCTTGATCGATGCGCCCTGATGTAACTCCCTCCAGCCACGTTCGATACCGAACACCCAACCGAAATAGATGATCTGCACCATCGCGAGCAGGAAGATCAGGTACGTTCCGACCCAGAAGTCCACGGTGCTCCAGAAAGCGCCGCCCGCCGTGTACCACAGCGTCAGCAGCGCACCAACGCTCCCGATTGCAGCGATGACGGTGGTCGACTTTCCGTGCGACCAATTCGTCGCCTCCTTCAGGTGCGCCACTGCCGGGGCATACATCGAGAGCGAGCTCGTGATGGCCGCCAGCCAGAGCATGAAGAACCAGAGCGCGCCAATGACGTTCTCAAAGGCTCCCATCTGCGCGAAGACCACCGGTAACGTGTTGAAGCCGAGGCCGAACGAGCCCGTCGCGACCGCACCGGCGGTGCCGCTCAATCCGAGGAACACGAACGCCGCCGTCAGCGTAATCATGCCGCCGAAGCCGACTTCGAAGAGTTCGTTGGTGGCGCTCGCCGTGAGACCGGACAGGGCGACGTCGTCCTGCTTCTTCATGTACGAGGCGTAGTTGATAATGACGCCGAAGCCGACCGACAGGGAGAAGAAAATCTGCCCCGCCGCCGCCAGCCACGTCTTAAAGTTGCCCAGCGCCGAGAAGTCCGGGTTCCACATGTAGCCGAGCCCGTTGATCACGTTCTGCTCAGGAAGTGCCGGGTCCGGAGTGCCGAGCGTGAGCACGCGGATCAGCACGATCATCGCGCAGACGGCCATAATCGGCATCGCCCACGAGACGAACTTCTCGATGCCCTTCGACAGGCCGCGATACACGAAATAGATGTTGATTGCGAAGACCACGACCCAGCTGATGACCGTGAACTTGGAGTCGCCGGTGAAGAGCATCCCATCGCCATCCACGCCGGTAATCAACGAATAGAAGCTGCTCGAGGCCGCCGCCTGCTCGGCAATCGGTGTGCCCTGTACGATGCCGATACCGCCAGAGATGTACTTCAGGAAGTAGGCAAACGTCCACGTCTCGATGAACATGTAGTACGTCGAGACTCCGAGCGGGATGAGCACGCCGAAAACGCCGAGGTATCGGGCGACACGACCTTTGCCAATCGCCCCCATCACCATCGGTGCACCATGCAGGCCCTTCTTCCCGCCGTACCGGCCCATCGTCCACTCCGCCCACCCGATCGGAATACCGAGAAGGAAGAGCGCGCAGAAATACGGAATCAGGAACGCGCCGCCGCCATTCGCGGCCGCCTGGCCAGGAAAGCGGAGGAAGTTGCCGAGGCCGACGGCAGATCCGGCGACTGCCAGGATCACGCCAAGCTTAGAGCCCCATTCTTCCTTGTGTTCAGTCATGCAGGGTTCTTCCGGGGGAGAGAGGGAACAGCAGAACCTTTCACGGACAAGTTGGGAATGTTAACTCGAATCCGAGAGACCGCTACGGGCGACGGCTCGCTACGCGACGCCGCGCATCCGGCGCAGCACGCGCCCCGCACGATCCGCGGCTTCCTCGATGCGCGCCGGGCTCGTGATGAAGGAGACGCGGAAGAACCCCTCGCCGCCGGCGCCCAACGACGAACCCGCCAGCACGATGACGCCCTCTTCGGCCATCAACCGCTCGTGGAAGGCGAGCGAGGGCACATCCGGCGGAAGCGGCACCCAGAGATACATCGACGCCTTGGGCGATTCGACATCGGTGAAGCCATTCGCGCGAAACGCGGCCACCGCCGCGTCACGACGCTCCTTGAACACCGCGATGTTCCCCGGAACCCACTCCGCGTGACTCTCCAGCGCCGCCACCGCCGACGCCTGCACTGCCATGAACTGCCCCGTATCGAGGAAGCTCTTGGTCTTGGCGAGCATGCCGATTAACTCCGGGTTGCCGCACGCCCAGCCGCAGCGCCATCCGGTCATGTTGTACGTCTTGGAGAGCGAGTGGAACTCGATCGCCACCTCGCGTGCACCGGGAATGTCGAAGATGCTCGGCGCCACGTAGCCGTCGAAGGTCATCTCGGAGTACGCGTTGTCGAACACGAGGATGATGCCGAGTTCCTTACAACGCTTCACCATCCGCTCGAGATATTCGGTCGGCGCGATCGCGGCCGTGGGGTTGTTCGGATAGTTCAAGAACAACACCTTCGCCCGCGCGAGGATCTCGGCGGGAATCTCATCGATCTCGACAAGGAAGTTCGTGCGCGGCGTAATCGGATACAGATACGGCTCCGCTTCCGCGAGCAGCGTGCCGCCGAGGTACGCGAGATAGCCCGGATCGGGGATGATGGCGACATCACCCTTTTGTAGCGTGGCCAGACAGAAGTGCGCGATCCCTTCCTTTGATCCGATCAGCGGCACGATCTCCTTGAGCGGATCGAAGCGATGTCCGAAGCGCTGCGCCATCCACGCGCTCACGGCCTCGCGATACTTGGGGAGGCCGAGGCCGAACCCGTAGCGGCTCATGCCCGGCTCTTGCACCGCCGCAATCATCGCCTGCACCGCCGCGGGAGGCGCCGCGAGGTCGGCATCGCCCGCACCGAGGTCAATCACATCCACGCCACTCGCGATCAGGTCGCGCTTCTTCTGCGGGATCGTGGCGAGGAGATAGACGGGGAGCGAATCAAAGCGAGCGGTGGTCTTCACGGGCGTGTATGACGGGAGAGTGAGTCGGCCGATCGTTGCAACCTAACCGATTGGACGACGGAATCACGCGCGTGGCACGATGGCGACTGCTTGGGTTGCCCGCGGCACGTTGGCTACTGCTTGAGGAGCGCGCGCCACTCTCGCGCCACATTCTCGGTAATCACAATCTCCGGCTTCGTGACGCTCACGGGAGTGACCTCACGCGCCATGATGAAGCGACCATCGGCGGCCACATCCCATGGCGCGTAGTACGTCCACTCCAAGCGCAGGCGATCGTTCGGCACGTCGAAGAGGCGCACCGGTGCGCTCAGCGTCGCGGCCTGCGCTCCCTCCACCCGAACGGCCATCATCGCCTTGCTCTCCGACAGAAAGAATAGCTCGCGGCTGTCGCGCGCCCACACGGGTGCATAGCCCCCGCCCGTGGACACCTGCCACCGTCCCCCCTCAACATCCGGGAATGGGCGGAGGTACACCTCGGACCGTCCATTCTCGTCCGAGCAGTACGCGATCCATCGCCCATCGGGCGAGACGGAAAAGCCGTTCTCGTCATCGCTAGTCGCGAGCAAGCGCACAATGCTGGTGTCCGCACCGGGGCGGCGGGCGAGAATATCGCGCCCTCCGCGGCCAAGGTTGCTTCCGCCGAGGCGGAAGAGGATCCAGCCCGAACGCGTCTCACCAGCTTCGAGATAGTCACCGCTGAGCACGAGCGAGTCTCGTCCGGTGCCGTCAGCTCGACGCGACACGATGCCGCGCGCCTCATTCGACCGCCGGAGGAATTGCACGCGCTCGCCATCCGGGGTCCATCGCGGACGCATATTCGACTCGCCCGTGAAGGTCACGCGCGCCGCCGACGATCCCGCGCGGCGCACGTCCTTCACCCAGATATGGTCGCCGGCGTCGGTGTGAACACCGACCGCGACGCGCGAACCGTCCGGCGACAGCGCGAGTCCGTGATTGCCTCCAAACAGTGTCGGCCGAAACCGCCAGGTGGTATCCACCGGCGCAGTCCGTCCACTGCGGTCCACCCAGACCAATTCGATGAGCCCCACTGCGGGATCCACCCCCGTACGAATCACGATCAGCGTGCCGTCGTGACTCAAGCGATACGCGACGACGCCCGGTGCAAGTTGATCGCCCAGTGGCACGATCTTTCCACGCACCGTGAGCGTGCGCAAGTCGAACGCGGTCATCTCCAATCCCCCTCCGCGGAAGAAGATGAGATGTCCACTCGCCGAGGCCTGCCCGTAGAAGGCGTCCTCCACGACGACTCGCGGCTCGGCCTCATCGTTCGTGAGGGCCATCACGCGACAGACGGTTGCCGTTGCGCAGGCGGTGTACAGCAGCCCACGCCCCTTCGGCAAAAGACTCGGGTACGCGACGTTGACCGAATCGCTCAAGAGGAGGCGATGCGCGCCCCCATCGGCGGAGACGACGCGCAGTTCGGAACGCCCGAGCAACGTCGAGTCGTTCGTGGACACAAAAACAATCGTCCCGTCCGCGCGCCACACCACACCGAAATGCGGCTGCACGCGCGTCTGTACGAGCGTGACTGGAACGCCCCCGCTGACGCGAACTTTGCGCAGCGACGGCTGTTGGGTGAACGCGATCCACTCGCCGTCCGGCGAGAGTGCGGTAAATACCGCGCCGAGGGTGCCCGGTATCGGCATGGCATCCACGCGGTCTCGATGCTTCACCCAGAGCTGTGACGCCGAGGGATTCCCGGGCGTGGGCCCGGAGTACACGATGAACGCGCCGCCCGGTGCGATGAGCGGCGCAAGCGTGCCCGTCATCGCCGCCTGAGAGTCGGGCACCGAGAGCAGGTAGCGATGCACCGACGGTTCGACATCGCCGGGGCGTAGCCACCCCCATGCTGCGAGTGCGGCAAACAGGAGCGTTGCCGTAGCCAACCCGCGAATCGCGCGCGTCGGCGCGGAGGCCACGCCCGCGCGGCCACCTACTCGCGTAGCACTAATGGTGAAGGTCGAATCGGCCAACGCATCAGCAAAGGCCTTCGCACTCTCAAACCGATCCGCCGGCAACTTCTCCAACGACCGCGCGACCGCATCCGCTACATGCGGCGGCACCGAGCGACGCAACTCCGTCACCGGCCGCGCCGTCTCCGTGATGATCTTCATGATGATCTGCTGACCGCTCGCCCCAGTATGTGGGGGCTCGCCGGTCAACATTTCATACAACACCGAACCCAGCGAGTAGATGTCGCTCCGCCCGGTGATGTCCTTCTCCGCGGTCGCCTGCTCGGGCGACATGTAGTGCGGCGTCCCGAGACTCAGCCCCGTCTCGGTCATGCGGCCGCCCGCGGCGGCACTCACGGCGAGCGCGATTCCGAAATCCGCGACCATCGGTCGCCCATCGTGCAGGAGAATGTTCTCCGGCTTGATGTCACGATGCACCACCCCGTGGCGATGCGCGTAATCGAGCGCATCCGCGATCTCTCGTGTGATGCGCACCGCTTCGTCGACGCCGAACTGCCGTTCACGATCGAGCTTGCCGCGGAGCGTTTCGCCCTCGACGTAGGGCATCACATAAAAGAGGAATCCATCTGCGGTGCCCGAATCGAACAGCGGCAGAATGTGCGGATGCTGCAGCGCTGCGGTCGTCTTGATCTCGACCACAAACCGCTCCGCGCCGAGCACCGCCGCAAGTTCTGGCTTGAGCACCTTGACCGCGACTTTGCGATCGTGCTTGAGGTCCTGCGCGAGATAGACAGTCGCCATGCCACCCGCGCCCAGCGGGCGCTCAAGGCGGTAGCGGTCGTGCAGGGCGGCGGCGAGGCGTTCGGGAATCTCGGTCACGGCGCAAAGCTATGACGCAACGCGCGGGTGGGCCAGTTGTGAACGCGGTAAACGCCGTGAACCCGGTGAACTAGCGGATGACGCGTTCGATCCGCACGTCAAACGCGTTCGACCAGAGATTCACGCCATCGACGTAATAGACGAGTCGCATCCGCCCCTCGAGTTCGCCGAGTGCCTCGCCGGTCTCGGCGTTACTCAGTCGCGGCGCCGTGAGCTCAATCCGATCCGCGCGACTTTCGCCGACCGCCAGCGTGATTGTCGAGGGCGACTGGCAGGCGCTGATGTTTTCGTACGCCGGCGACCAATCGCTGTTGGTCGCCGCCATCGAGACGGCGAATCGCGGTGTGTTGCCCTCCGTTGCGCATCCCTGCAGCGTGACCTCTCCGCCAGTCTCATTGACCACCGCGACGATCATCTCAAGCGTGTAGCGGTCGCTCCCGGGCCGCGAGACATCGCGGAGCGCGACGTAGGTACTCGCATCCGTGACCAATGAGACCGCTCCCGAAGGCGCCACCACCGGCTCGGCGCACGCGCCAAGCGCGAGCACACAGCCGAGTGCGCGCGCCCAGCAGAGTGCGGTGTGGTGGCGGGCGAGGAGTTGCATCTCCAAGACATTACCCTGCGCGGCCCGGTCCTGCCACCGACTCGACGGAGACTTGTGTCGCCGCGGTCGGCAAACGGGGCGGGACATCGGAATCGATGCCCCGCCCCGTCGCTCTGACCCTTGTTGGTTGTTACGGCGCCAGCACGATCCCCTTCTCGCGCAGGCCACGGCCCGCGCGAGTGGCCCGGTCGAGCAGATCTTCGGCGTCCTTGACCGCTCGCTCAAGTTCGCGCGAGAGGTCGCGCGCTTGGGTCGTCATCGCCAAGCTCGGCGTCTCCCAGATGCCCATGATGGCGCTCTTGGTCGCCGTAAACCGGCCGTAGATGTTTGCCGGGTTGGGCGCGGCCCCGCCGCCAAATCCACCGCCGCCGCCGCCGCCAACTCCGCCAGCGACCGGAAGAGTCACGCCGATGATCGGCAGCCCGAACCGGGCACGGAGCGCGTCATAACCGGTACGCACTTCCGCCAGTCGCGTGCTGTCGGCGCGTGGCAAGCGGACGGCCGGCGTACTGTCGAGCTTCGCTTGCGCCTGCGCGAGCTGAGTGCGCAGGGTGTTGAGACGCACCACGACCGCCGCCGTGGTGCGGTGTTGGTCGTGCAACTCAGAGACAACGCGATCATACGCGAGCCGCTGTTGCGCGTTCAGCCGCACCTCGGGATCCGCGACGACGGTGAGGGGCTTGCTGTCCACCACTTGGCTGTCGACGAGCAGCGACACCGTGTAGGTGCCCGGCGTGACGTACGGACCGAGATTCGCGCCGCCACCACCGAAGCCACCGAAGCCACCGAAGCCACCGAAGCCACCACCTGGTGCATCACCACACGGATTGAGCGGCTTGTAGCCGACCTCCGGTAGAGGCGCACGCACGCCCGGAACGGGACGCGGCGCATTCTGTCCGAATCCACCGCCGCCGCCACCGCCACCGCCGCCGCCACCACCACCGCCACCGCCACCGCCTCCGGGGCCAGCAGCGGCGCCGGCCGCCGTCGCGATTGGCGCGACACGCATGTCCCAGCACATCGCCTGAATGCCGATCGCCCGCTTGGCCTCAGGCACGGGGATATTGCGCACCACGCGCTCGCCGCTTGAAATGCGGAGCGTGAGCGAACGCGGCGTCGTAACAGCATAGAACTGAATCACGGCTTCGGCCGGCGGATTTTCACCGGTGAACCACTGATGGCCCCAGAACTCGTCGTTGCGATCATCCTTGTACTTCCACTGTAGCGCTCGCGTCGGCGTGAAGACGGTCAGCGTACGCGTGCCCTCACGCGCGGCCGCAATCTCCTGCACGGGCGAGAGATCGTCGAGCACCCAGATTGCGCGTCCATGCGACGCGACAATCATCGCGTTGTCCCGCTGGTGAATCGTGATTTCATCCACGCGCACCGTAGGCAGGTTGGCCTGGAAGCGCTTCCAGGTCTTTCCGCGATCGAGCGTCACGAAGAGCCCCGTTTCGGTGCCGGCGTAGAGCACGTTCTGGTTCTTCGTATCTTCCGTCAGCGTGCGGACCACTTCGCCCGCGAGCCCCGCGTCGATGCGCGTGAAGGTGCCGCCGGAATCCTCAGTCACCCACGCGTACGGCGCGTAATCGTTCTGCCGGTAGTTGGGGACCACGATGAACGCGCGCCCCGCATCGAATCGCGACGCCACCACGCGCCCGACATAGCCGCCGCGCGGAAATCCGGGCATGCTCCCCGTCACGTTGCGCCAGGTCACGCCGGCGTCCATCGAGACCGACACCACACCATCGTCCGTGCCAGTCCAGTAAATACCCGCGCGCTTGGGCGACTCGGCGAGTGTGGTGATCGCCGGCCACTGCGAAATGCCGTCGTGCTGCGCAATCGTGATGTCCTTTCCCTTCACTCCCATTGTGACAATCGAATCGCGCTTGGCATTCGTCGTGAGGTCAGGCGAAACAACTTGCCATGAATCCCCGCGGTCGCGCGAGACAAACACCTTATTGCCCGCGACGATCAGCACACCGGCATCGTGCGTGGAGAGCATCATTGGCGCATCCCACTGCCAACGGTACGTGTCAGTCGTATCGGGCTTGGGAGTGACACTGAGCGCATTCGGACGAATGCTCTTCGACTCACCGGTAACGGTGTTTCGACGAATCATGTTGCCGTTCTGCGACTCTGTGTAGACGATCCGACTGTCGCGTTGATCGGGAATGGCCACAAAGCCATCGCCGCCGAGAATCTGGAACCAGTCATTGTTCACGATGCCACGCCCGAAGCGCGCGCGGCTCGGTCCACACCAATTGTAGTTGTCCTGCATGCCGCCGCAGATATTAAACGGCGTCTCGTTGTCGACTCCCACGTGGTAGAACAATCCGACAGGGAGATTCGGCACGAAGGCCCAGGTCTTGGCCTGATCGTACGAGGTCGCCATGCCACCATCGTTGCCGATGATGAGATGCTGCGGGTTCGAGGGATCCACCCAGAGCGCGTGAATATCATCGTGCGTGACGAGCGCGGCATCCTGCTCCACATTCTTGCCGCCATCGATCGACATGTGCAGCCCGACGCCGCCGTAGTAGACGATCTCCGCATCTGTGGGATCAATCGCGAGCTTGCTGAAATACATCGGGCGCGGATTCACACCATTCACCTTCGTCCACGTCACACCGGCATCGTTGGAGCGCCAGAGTCCCTGCGGCGACGTCGCGGCAGCAGGCGCAGCGGCAGCCATGGGCGCGGCGGCAGCCATGGGCGCGGCGGCGGGCGCGCCCTCCGGAGCGGCGGGACCGCCCACCGGCCCTTCGACGAGCGAATACACGATGTTCGGATCGGTGCGCGAAACATCCACAGCGATGCGGCCAAGCATCCCGCTCGGATAACCGCCCTCGACGCGCGCCCAGGTGTTGCCGGCATCCTCAGACTTAAAGAGTCCACTTCCCGTGCCACCGCCGTTGAAACAGCAGGCCGAGCGGCGGCGCTGATACATCGAGGCGAACATCACACTCGGATCTTTCGCCGAGATCACGAGATCCGCCGCGCCGGTATCGTCGTCACCGGCAAGGACGCGCTTCCAGGTCGTGCCACCGTCGGTGGTCTTATAGACGCCGCGTTCTCCCCCCGCGCCGAACAACGGGCCGGTCGCCGCAACGAGCACGACGTTGTTGTCGCGCGGATCAATCACGATCCGATGAATGTGCTTGGAGTTCTTGAGCCCCATATTGGCCCAGGTCGCGCCGCCATCCGTGGACTTCCACACGCCGCTCCCCCAGCTAGTGGACTGGCGATTGTTCGATTCACCGCCGCCAGCCCAGACAAGATCAGGGTTCTGCTGCGACATGGTGACGTCGCCGAACGACATCAACCCCTGCTCCTGCATCATCGCGGTCCACGTCACGCCATTGGAGGTCGTCTTCCAGATGCCACCGTGCGCCGTCGCCACGTACCAGATGGCGGGATTCGCCTCGTAGACCGCGACATCGGCGATGCGGCCGGACATCGTCGCGGGTCCGATCGACCGGAAGTGGAGTCCGTTGAACTCCTGGGCAACCGGGATCGGCGTCTGTGCGCCGAGTCCTGAGGCGATAAGTAGCCCCGCACCAGCGAGCGTGAAGGAGCGAAGGACGCGGGGCATGCGCGAGAGCGCATGCGAATGCGACTGGGACTGGGACTGAGACTGAGACTGGGACTGGGACTGTGACTGTGACGGTGAGAGCAAGCGCGAGGGCGAAAGCGAGGGCGAGAGCACGAGAGAGACTCCACGAGCGGGTGGTGGGACCGACGTTCGACCGCAGAGAAGGTACGGCTTCCGGCCGCACTCCGCTGAACGCCTCAGCCGTGCCGCCGTCACAGCGCGTCTAGCGCGAATACGGCGCGCGCATCACTCCCTCAAGCGCCGACGCCGCTCTACCTTGAGAGCGTCACTCGCGCCTCACCTCCTGCCCCGACCCGTCATGTCCGAGTCAAAGAGTGCGACCGTCCGCCCGGCCGCCGCAGTTCCGGCAACCGAGATCAAGGCCGGCACCGACGCCGCCGTCCAAGTGCTTGTCGGCCCGCAACAGGGCGACACGAGCTTCGTCCTTCGGCGATTCACCTTCGGGATCGGCGGCGGCATGCCGATGCACACCAATCTCGTTGAGCACCAACAGTACGTGCTCCGCGGACGGGCCCGCATCACCATCGGCGACCAGGTGCACGAGGTGGGCGCCGACGACACGCTGTTCATTCCGGCGCTGATGCCGCACAGCTACGAAGTAGTCGACGGACCCTTCGAGTTCATCTGCGTGGTGCCGGATAAGCCGGATCAGGTCACGCTTGTGGCGCAACGCTAGTCCCCCCAGCTGACGCGAGTCCTTGTGCACGACCTGACTGAAGGGAGCATCACGCGCCACATCGTGCGGATGTCTATCCCACTCGCGCTGGGGATGATGTTCCAGACGCTGTACGTGCTCGTGGATCTCTACTTCGTCGCGCGCCTCGGTGACGCGGCCATCGCCGGGGTGAGCGCGGCGAGCAATCTGCAGTTCATCGTGATGGGACTCACGCAGGTGCTCGGTGTCGGCACGATGGTGCTGATCTCGCACGCCGCGGGTCGGAAGGACCGAGACGACGCCAATCTGGTCTTTAACCAGAGCTTGGTGCTCTCCGCCATCGCGGGAGCTGTCGTGTTCGCGGGCGGACTCGTGGTGGCCGAGCCGTATCTGCGGACGCTCGCGGCCGATGCGGCGACAATCGAGGCGGGCACGTCGTACCTCCGCTGGTTTATTCCGGCACTCGCATTGCAATTCGCGCTCATCTCGATGGGCTCGGCGCTGCGCGGCACGGGTGTGGCGAAGCCGACGATGCTGATTCAGATGGGCACAGTGATGTTGAACGCGGTGCTCGCTCCCGTGCTCATCGCGGGCTGGGGCACTGGGCGTCCGATGGGCGTCGCTGGCGCAGCGCTGGCGAGCACCATCTCCGTGTTTGTCGGGGTGCTCGCGCTCGGCGTCTACTTCATGCGCGTCGAGCACTTCGTGCGCTTCGATCGCGCGCTGCTCGCCCCGCACGTGGCGACGTGGAAGCGGATGCTGAAGATCGGCATTCCGGCGGGCGGCGAGTTCGCCATCCTGTTCATCTCGATGGCGATCATCTACGCACTGATTCGCGACTTCGGCGCCGCGGCACAAGCGGGATTC
>JAYTDH010000117.1:0-16712 GCA_043736095.1 Gemmatimonas sp. | reverse complement strand
CTCATTCTCCCCGTCGTCGTCACGATGCTGATCATCCTCTGGGACGGCCTCGTGAGGCGACGGCGCGACGCCTCACTGGCGCCGGTTCATGCCTACTGGGTGTTTGCGCTCGCGGTGATTGGCGTCGTGAGTCATCCGATGCTCGACTGGCTCAACACCTATGGTGTCCGGTTCTTGATGCCGATGCGTCCCACCTGGTTCCGCGGGAATGCGCTCTTCATTATCGACCCATACTGGTGGATGCTTCTTGCGCTGACGCTCGGACTCGCCAAGCGACAGGCGGCGCAACGCACCATCCGTATCGCGGCGGCGCTCGCCCTGGCATATCCGCTGGTGCTGATTGCGCTCAGCAGAGCGGGGACCCGCCTCGCCGAGCGTGTGGCGGAGGAGCAGGGCATTCCGAGTGGCGATGTCCTGTACCAACCCATCGCGGCGAATCCACTGCGCGCCCAACTCATCATCCGCAGCGACTCGGCGTATCACTTCGGCGCGCTCCGGTGGATCGGCCATCCGCGCGTCTCAATCGACGGCCCGCACATTCTCCGCGGCGACTGGAGCGACACGCGCGTGATTCTTGCGCGCCGCGATCCGGATGTGCGCGACTATCTCGTCTGGTCACAGTACCCGTGGGTCGAAATCGACACGACCGCCACGGACGGGTCCGTGACGGTCGTGTTCGGTGATGCGCGCTTTCCGCGCGGCGGGATCGCCGGCGGGCTCGGCGGGTTGAGCGTTAGCGTCCGGTAGGGCCGGCCTCGCTACGCGACAACGTGCGCGACAGCGTGCGTGCCTCAACGCGACCATCGGCGAACTTCGTCTCCAAGGAGACGATGTCCGAGCCTTCCTTATGGCTAATTGTGGTCGTCGAGAGCACCGCGCCCGCCTTGATTTCCTCAAGGATGACCGCACGCTCGTCGCCGTTCACGACGCGCGTCTGGCGGAGATTGCGCCCGTCCTGCATCCCCGTGGTGGACACCGACGCCATCGGGTTGTCGCCCGTCCAGAACTCGACACTATTGAAGATGATCGCGTCACCCATGGCGGCGAGGCCGTAAATCGGAATGATGTTCATCGCGAGGAACACCACTTCGACTATCCACTTGTCGCCGACGCCCTTGTTGAATGCGTAGAGCTTACGCGTCGCCTGGAACGAACCAAAGCAAGCTGAGGAGCCGAAGAGTCCGACGGCGGCCACGCCGAGGACTAGCGAGCGGCGGAAGGCAGATAAGCGCATGGGCACAATCTCCGTGAAGGAAGGTGTGCCCAAGGGTACAGCGCAAACGGCGCCGTCGACAGGGGGCCATCTGCAGGTGCGCGCTCGCCGAGACTCGCTCGCGCACTAAAGTAGTGACGCAGCCGGGGGCGGTGTTCCGACTCCCCATCACGAGCGCCTTCCCAGCCGCCCCCGACCCGTCCGCGCATAGGTGATGCAAGTGACGTGCCGCAGGCCGCAAGCGCTATTTCAGGTAGAGTCCGGCGATGAGCGCGAACTGGGCGATCATCAGGCCGAAGATCCTCCAGGCAAAGGCGTCGAACTTTCTGGTAAACGTGCGCTCAAAATCAGAGAGGCGCTGCTCTAGTTTGACCTCGAGGGCCGCAATCCGCTGCTCCATCTTGACCTCGAGGGCCGCAATCCGCTGCTCCATCTTGATCTCGAACGCACCCATGCGCGTCTCCAGCTTCACTTCGAACGCTGAGAGCCGCCTCTCAATCCGTAACTCGAACTCCCCTAAGCGCTTCTCCACCTTCGTCTCGAACTCCGCAAACTTCCGGTCCGAGAGCGCGAATCGCTCCCCGACACTCGCGTCGAACCGCGAAAAGTTCAACTCGTTGAGTTGCCGCAGGTCCCCTCGATACGTGGCGTCCACCTGATTGAACCACTCCACCAGTTCGTTGGCGATCTCGTCGCCTAACCGGTCGTAGAAGGTACGGGACAGTTTCGCGGTGACGGGCATCGACGCTCCTTCAAAAGTGGAGCATCAGGGTACACTATACGCTCGGCGCGCCGAGTTCCGAAAGACCGCAACGCTCACCCGAATATTCCCATGCTCTCGCGCCTGACCCCACTCGCGCTGGTGACCCTCGTCACGTTCGCCGCGCACACCACCGCCGCGCACGCGCAACGCCTCGGTCGTACACCGGAGCGGCAGTCCATCAGCGTTGCGGGGCAGGAGCGCACATTTGTGATCCGGACCCCTCGCGATGCCCCCGCCCGCGGCGCCAAACGCCCACTCGTGCTCGCGCTCCATGGCGGCGGCGGGAGTGGGCTAATCTCGGAGAAGATGACCGGCTTTACCGCGCTGGTCGAGCGCGAGGGCATCATCGTCGTCTACCCAGAAGGGACCGGGCGCAACCCGACCCGCCTCCTTACCTGGAACGCCAAGCATTGTTGCGCGAGGGCGATGGAGCAGAATGTCGACGATGTCCGCTTCATCAGCACGCTCTTGGACACGCTTATCGCCCGCTATCCCGTCGACCCCGCGCGCATCTATATCACGGGAATGTCCAACGGTGCGATGATGACCCACCGACTCGGCATTGCCCTCGCTGGACGAGTGGCCGCGATCGCACCGGTCGTCGGCACGCTATTTGGCGATGAAGTGCGCCCCGCCTATCCAGTGCCGGCAATCATCTTCAATGGCATGGCCGATAAGTCTGTGCCCTATGCCGGTGGCACTTCTGGTGGCCGCGCGCGGCGAGCGTGGCAGAGCGACGCGCGACCGGCGCGGGAGCAGGGGACCTTTTGGGCAGCCACCAACGGCTGCGACGCGACCCCCACGAGCACGACGCGCGGAACGATTGTCCACACCGTATATCGATGCCCCGCCGGACGCGAGGTCGAACTCTACGCGCTCACCGACGGTGGCCACGCCTGGCCCGGCGGTCAATCCGGATCACGTCGCGGCGATGCGCCCTCACCAGAACTCAATGCCACGGACGTGATGTGGACCTTCTTCAAGGCACACGCACGAAACTGACGCCACGGACGCGCGGGTCGCTCAACGTGAAGCCGGTCACCTTCCCCCGACGATCGCGCTGAAAGATTACCGTGGCACCGAAGAGTTCGAACACATCACGGGAGACTGGTCGGAGTGCCGCATCGTCGTCCAGCTTGCGGTGCACAACGGCGAGCGAGCTGTCGCGCGCCACGAGATCGTACCGCGCATCGAGCTCGACGCTGTAGTAGCCCCCCGCGTACGCCGCCAATGTCGTGACGGCCGGTGCCTGCCGCACGTACGTCACCTGACGACGCCCTTTGGGGTTCACACGGATCGTCGACTGCATCCCCCGCGGCTGCAGCGAAACCCAACCGACCATCCCCGTGCGACCCGCGGTCGTGTCACTGCCGAACTCGAGGCGTCGATTCTCCGCGAACACGCTGTCGCCAGAGATTCGCACCCGCAGAATCGCCTGCGACACCGTATCGCGATACACCCCGACCCACGCCTCGCGCGCCGCTGCCGATGGCCGATGCTCGGGCGCGCGCGCCTCCACCATCTCACGTGGAAGGCGATCGCCAAGTACAAGTGCCGCCACCGCGCGTGCGAGATTGGCCGACCCTACATCGGCACGATTGCACAACACTGCGACCGCCACGCCGAAGTCCGGATACCGCTCAACGTAGGCGCGATATCCTGCATCGCCGCCGCCATGCCCCACCGCCCGAATCCCGCGCCACGTCGCGAGTTGCAATCCAAAACCGTAGTCCGTTGGTGTCCCGTCGTTCAGCACCGCACTCGTCTGCGCCGCGACGATCAGCGGCGTGTTCTTCGCCGCTGGCGAGTCGAGCATCGCCATCCACGTAAGCAGATCCTCCGGCGTCGAGAAGAGTGAGGTCGCGCCGTAGGTGTCGAACACGGGGATCGACACCCGCCAGCCACCTCCTTCGCGGGGCTCATAGGCCGAGGTCCGACCCGGCACAATCATCGTGTGATCATTATGGAAATGCGTGTGGCCCATCCCGAGCGGCCCAAAGAACTTCTCCTGCGCGTACTCCGCGAGCGACTGCCCCGACACGCGCTGCACGATGATCGCGAGAAGCGTGAACCCCGTGTTCGAGTACACGTATTCATCGCCCGGTCGGAAATTCAGCGCACGCTGTCGCGTCACGATCGTGAGGACGTCGCGCTCCGTAATGAGATCCTCGGGGAATCGCCATCCGGCGTAGCCGAGCAGATTCCACTGGTCGCGGAGCCCACTCGTGTGATGCATCAACTGGCGCACGGTGATCGGCACGCCGTACTCAGAATACTCCGGAAGTTCGGGAATAAACTTCCGCACGTTGTCATCCAGCGAGAGCTTCCCTTCGGCGGCCAGAGTCGCGACGGCGATTGCGGTGACCTGCTTGGAGATGCTCGCCATGTGGAAGATGCTCTGCGGCGCGATCGCAATCCGATTGTTGAGGTCCGCCATGCCGTAGCCGCGCGTATAGACCATTCGCCCCTGTTCGGAGATGCCGACCGCGCACCCAGGGGCGTCCGTGCGATCGAACCGCGCGAATACCGAGTCCACGCCCGCGCGGAGCGGGGCAGGGAAAGTCGCAGGGGCAGTGGCGGGGACGGTGGCAGGGACAGTGGCGGGGACGGTGGCAGGGAGCGGAGTCGCGCGCTGCGCGGCGATCGGAGCCGTGCTCAAGAGCGCGAGCGCGGCGAACAGGACGAGGGCGCGGGACATGGCAATCTCGAGGAAGGGAAGCGTACGCTCAGCGGAATCTCGGCCATGGATCGCGCGACCGCTACCTCGCGAGGGTAGCGCGACTGCGTGAGAAGTCCGATACTCCTCGATTACGATTCCCCGCCTCGACCAACCACCGGGAAGAATGCGCCGACTGCTCCTGCTGATCGCTCTCTGTGCTCTCTGTCCCCTGCGCGTCCGGGCGCAGCAGCCGGACCAACGCGTTTCAATCATCTATACCGCACGCTCCCTCGGCGCCCTCGGCGTCCGCCGCGCGCAGGACGAGCACGAACTGCTCACCGAGGTCGCGGTCGCCGACTCGCTCCCATTCAAGCTCGTGTCACATCTCGCCTGGCGGGCGCCGGGGATCGTGATCTTCCTTCCCTCCGCGGAGCCGCAGGGGGACGAACTCTCGGAGGTCCTCGCCAAGCGCGCAGCAGCCGAACGGCTCGATCGCGTCCCCGCGATGATTTCCAGCAACGTCCTCCTGCTCCAGGACCCGTGGCGTCCAGAACCTGATTTGCTGGCGATGCTCGATCGCAATGCGCGGCGACGCGACGACTTCCCGGATCTTGTGCGCACGACGGTCAGCGTGTCGCGCCTTCGCACGAGCCGCGAGGATCGCGTCATCATCGTCGAGCGCGCGGGCGCCGTCTGGCCCAGCGACACCACCGGATTCACTGCCGGTGAGATGAATCGCGTCGACATTCTCGAGTCGCGCCTCTTCGAACTCCCCATCAACCTCGGCGAGCTCGGACCGCGCGCGACTCTTCTCGCGCGTGTGCGCGACGATGCCGCGCTTGCCGCGTCGCGCATCATCACCGTGGACCTCGGCCATCAAGACGCCGACGTCGGCCTCGACCGTCGCGATCGCGCGCGACTCGATCTCACCGCGCTGCGCGAGCTTGGCTACTCATTGCTCGTGCCATTCGAGTTCGAACTCGGACTCGGCGCCACCGCGCTCGGCGAGATTGCGAGAGAGTTCCCGCAAATCACACTCGTCGCCTCGAACGTGCTCGCCTCGGACTCTACGCTCTTTACGGCGCACGCAATCGTGGAGCAGGGAAACGCGCGAATCGGTTTCATCGGACTTGTGAATGGAGCGGTTCGCGACCGCCTCCCGCGGACCGCGCTCGCCGATTTCACTTTTGAGTCACCGGTGACGGCGGCGCGCCGCGAAGTGGCGGCGCTCCGCCTCGCCGGAGCAACGGCGATTGTGGTCCTCTCCAATATGTCCGCGCCGGAGAACGCACTCGTCGCGCAAGAGGTGACCGGAATCGACGCGATCGTCGCGGATCTCCCCACCATCTCCTCCCCAGAGGCACGCCGCGTACGTGTCGAATTGCACGATCGCCCCTTTGCCCGTCCGAGTGCACCGGCGCTGGTGGCCCGTAGCGCGGCGAACGGCCTCAGCATCGGCCGACTCGATCTTGAATTCCAGCGGCGCCCTGACACGCTCGGCGTCTACCTCGCCGCCGTCGAGCATCGACTCACCGTGATCACTGACGACACGCCCGCGGACACCGCGCTGGTCCGGCGGATTGCCGCCATCGCCACGCGCACCCAACGTCCCCGCGGCGAGTTAATGTTTCCCGCCTTTGTCGACCTCGCCGAGCGCCACCCCGAGGTGCGTGACTACGATGCCATCACGCAGCAGGGGCGCGTCTCCAAACCGATGTGGGAGGCCTTCGTCGCTCGGCTCGTCCGGCGCCAGGGCAGCGCCGAGGTCGCCCTGATTCGGCGGCTCGACCAGTTCCCGCCGCTGATCGGGAAGTTGCACGAGAACGAAATCGATGAATGGCTCTGGACAGAGGATCAGATTGTCTTGGTGGACTTGGCCGGGAGCGATCTACGTGCACTCCTGCGCGATGATGTGCGTGGAGAACTCGCCACCAGCGGCATCGATGTGGCGAAGCAGACAATCAACGGCCGCGCGATTGATGGGGCGACGTTTTATCGGGTGGCCACGAGTGATGTCATCTTCGAGGGCGCACGGTCGCGCTTCTTCTCACGGGCACGGCGCGTACGCCGCGAGTTCATTGTGGACCGCGATGGCGCACTGAGAGCGAGTGCGCGCGGCGAGCGGATTGCCG
Source organism: Gemmatimonas sp. (assembly GCA_043736095.1). GTDB lineage: Bacteria > Gemmatimonadota > Gemmatimonadetes > Gemmatimonadales > Gemmatimonadaceae > Pseudogemmatithrix. The sequence goes on along the minus strand of JAYTDH010000117.1, from coordinate 9,945 downwards.
TGAAGGACTACGTCTTTGGCGAGTTGCAGCGGGTGCGTCGCCTCGCCCGCGGTGACGCGCAAATCGACTCCATCGCGGCGATGCTCACGCCAGACCCCGCCTACGTCCCGCTCTTCTCCTTTGCCTTTCAGCGTCCAACGCTCTGGCTCTCCAGTAACAGCGCCTCCACGCGCGCTGGCTATGGCAACGTCCCTGAGAGCCGTATCGTGGGCGACAATGCGTGGGTAGCGGGCGCGAGTGGACGCTTCGTGATCTCGCAGGACCGCCGCCGCACCGCGACTGACATCGGACTCGGCCTAGCCTTCGCCGAGCAACATCTCACCTCGGGGGGCAATAATCGGGTGGTCGAGACGGCAGACGACATCAAACTCGATGTGACGTTTCGCCCCTCGAGTGCGGTAACCGGCAGACGCGCACAGCCCTTCGTGCGGGCGCTGTTCGACACCGAGTTCAGCCCCACGACGAACGCGCTCACCGGCATCGAGAATCCGCTGCAACTGTCGCTCCGCGGCAGCGGCGGCATTCTGATGATCCCGACGGAGCGTTGGCAACGCGCCGAGTTCGCGGCGGTGATTGAGAACGACTATGGGCGCCCCAATCCGCAGTTCGGTCTGCAGGCGCGCGTCGACTACGAGCGGCAGATCGGCCGCGGTGCCGGTCGTCGTGACTTTGGCCGCGTCCTCTACCGACAGGTCAACGATCTCACCTACTTCTTCCCCGCGCCGCTCGATACCGACGCCAACCTCGCGCTACGCTACAACATGATCCACGAGGTGGTCGTCCCCCTCGTGGATGAGCTCTCGCTGGCAATCACTGCCGATCTCTTTTTCTTCCAGGGAAAGGTTGAGAGCACCAAGCTCCCTGGCATGGCGAGCCAACTCCGCGTGGGCATCACCTACGACCGGCTCTGGAAGCCGCGCTACCAGCCGTTCCTGTAACGGATCAGAGGTCGCGCGGCTCGCTCAGAGTCCCCGATTCGCTCAGCGACTCCACGGCGGGGTGACATTGTTCGACCGCGCGTACGCAATCATCTGGCCGAGATGCTCGTGCAGATGCGTCACGGTCAAGACCATCGCCCGCTGACGCGACCAGTTCTGTCCAAACATGTTGATCATCTCGCTGAGATTGTCGTCCGTCGTGCGGCCCATCGCGCGATGTAGGTGCGCGAACGAGGTCTCGAGTTCCGCGACCACCTGGTCCCGCGTGAGCGGACGCTTCTCAAACGCCTGTGCTGTCGCGAAATCCGAGGTGACGCCCGATGCCGCCGGCGAGGGCTCGCCCATCGCAATCGGAATCAGGTAGTTGTCGGAGGCCACATGCAGCAAGGTTTCGCGAATCGAGCGCGCTCCGGCGCCCGGGCGCCAGTCGTAGGCCGATGCCGGAATCGCGCGCGCGAGATCGATGAACTTCTTCTGCGCTTCGTTGACGTCACGGTGCATATCGCCCATCAGGCTCGCGCGGGCAGCGGGCTGGGCACCCGATTGCGCGGCGGCCACGGTGACGAACGCGAAACCGAGCGCGAGTGCGGAGAGGAGTCTGCGCATATGGGGTCCTGGGAGAGGGAAGGGGGCTGACCCAAGAGCGTAGCATCCCGCCGCCGCCAGTGCAAATCGTGGCGACGCCCCCACGCGCACGGCCTCTGAGGCCGCAGTGAGGCCGTCGCTCCCTTAGAACGACCGCTCGACCCCCAGTTGAACCAGACGCGGCATCCCTGGCAACAAGCCTCGCGTTCTGTCTACGAGCACGAGCGCATCGAAGAGATTCTTCACCGACACAAAGACTACGCTGCCGAGCGGACGCACCGCCCAGTTCGCCGTCGCATTCCAGAGCGTACTCGCCGCCAGCGCTCCCTGTTGACCGTCATTCACAACACGTCGCGTGTTCAGCGCATCGCCAAACTGCGGCCCGATGTGGACCGCTTCGATCGACACATCGAACCCAACATCGTGTCGCACGCCGAGTGTCGCGGTGATCGTGAGCTCGGGGGCGTAGGGCAAGCGATTCCCGCTCGTGCTGACCCGCGTCCGCGTTGCCGTGCCATTCTGATCCGCGTACACCTTGCCGACAACGTCGCTCCCGCCCGTTCCAAGGAACGCGAAGCGCTCCCCCTCGAAGCGCGCGATGGGAAGCCAGGTCGCCGCCACTTGTGTGAAGATCGTGGTCCTCCCGCGCGCGGGAATCTCTCCGTGCAAATCGACTTCGGCGCCCCGATGCAGCGTGCGCCCCGCACCCGTGAGCGCCGCGCCCGTGCCGCCAGCAATCGACGCCGGGACCACTTGGTTCGCGAAATCCATCCCGAACAGTGTGGCATCGAGTGACCACCCAGATGCGGGCATCCATCGCGCACCGAGTTCCGTATTCCAACTCCGCTCGGCACCCAGATCGACCACGCCGCCGGTCGCGTTGCTAATGACGTCTTCGTTGCGCGGCGGTGCGAAACCACGGTGCACGCCGGCGAAAAAGGTGAGACGCTCATTCGCAGTGAACGTCGCGCCAAGTCCAGGTATCAGCTCAGTGAGTGTCGTCGCCCCGAACGCCCCCGTGGGTGATCCGGCGACAGGCAAACGATTCGTTCGCGTGAGCCGCAGATGTTCAACGCGCAGCCCAGGGGTGACGCTCCAACGCATCCCGCCGATGCGCGCCTGCGCAAAGGCGGCAAGCGCGTCCGTCGTCCGCCGATTGTCCTCGACCGTGCCGGAGCCCGCATCGCCGGCCGGCCCCGAAGTCCGCGCGTTGTAGAATGCGCCGTTCAATTGCCGACGCTCCTGCACCTCATGATGCACGCGGACTCCCACGTCGAGTGTGCCGGCCAACGCGCCGAGCAGGAGCGGGCGCGAATACCGTGGCTCGATCCCCATCACCTGATACCGTCGGAGCCGCCCCTCATTTCCACAGCCCGTCTCGAGATTCACAATGCTGATGCAGTCCGCGTCCCCGGCATCATTCGGTCGCTGCGTCGAGTTGCTCGACTGCCGCCACCAGTCGCGCGTGATATCGTGCGCGTAGAGCGTCGTCGTGAGCGTTCGCGGTCCGCGATGCCATTCGTGCGCGACCGATCCACCGAGTCGCGTGATGTCGAACTGATCGTTGCGAAAGGGATTGGACCGTGGATCGGCCGCCCACTCGGCCTCCGTGAGCCCCGAATAGGTCAGTTGCGATGCTTCGCGATACACGTTGGTCTTGGCGATCACCCGCTGTCCGCGCGCGACTGGCACGAAGAGCTTCACGGACCCATCGGCGACGTCGGTCGACGTGTTCGCGCGGGCGCCCGATCCACGGGTGCGGCTAACGTCAAAGACGAGCCCGCCATCGCCCTGCACGGCAGCGGCACGCAAATAGCCGTTGGTGAAGGCGTTGCTTCCACCGCTGAGTCGCATCATCGCACCGGAGTGCGCCGGCAGCCCGGGCGTGATGTAGTTGATCACCCCGCCGATCGTCTGCGGGCCGTAGAGGATCTGCCCCGCGCCCTTGAGCACCTCGATGGACTCCATTCGCCCGACCGGCGGATGGTAGTAGGCGGCGTTGTCGCCGTACGGAGCGAGCGAAAGGGGCACGCCGTCTTCCAAGAGCAACGTCTTGGTCGAGCGCGTGGGGTTGAGCCCCCGAATTCCAATGTTCGGGCGGAGTCCGAGCCCATCCTCGTCGCGCACGATGATCCCCGAGATTTTGCGCAGGGCTTCGTTCGTCGTGAGTACGCGGGCGCGGATCAGAGTCTCGCGCTCGAGGCGCTGCGCCGACCCGGGGATGCGGGCGCGATCCACCGGTGATCCAACAATCGTGAGTCCAGGTAAGCGCGGCACCGAATCGGCGCTCGGCCTCAAATCCGTAGCCTTCGATTGTCCCTGCGACAGGGCCGGCCATGCGACGGCGAGCAGCGCGAGAAGAATCCGGACGCGAGGGGCGCGAAGCATCTGTGTGTAGGAGGAGAGAAACGCTGAGATGAGAATGATTCTCAAAAAGTATTTACCTGAGTTTAATGGGGATACTGCCTGTCGGCAATCCCACACGGAGTCGGCGTCCGACTATGGCGCACCACCCCTCCCGTCCCCCATTTTTGCGGCGCGAATCCCCCCGTCGTTCACCGGTCCCGCGCCTGACGAACTCCATGCTCGACCGCCTCACCGCCGCCCGCGCCAAGCTCCCCATCGACCCATGAAAAAACCTCTGAAGCGCCTCATCGCCGCGGCACTCGTGCTGTTAACCGCGGGGAGCCCTCCGCCATTGTCGGTCGTCGAGGCGAACGACAATCGCATCGCCGGGGGTCAACTCGCCAACGGAGAGCTGACTCTCGATCTCGTGGCGGATATGGCGCGATGGTATCCCGAGAACGTGGGAGGGCCGTACACGGAGATTCCCGCATTCCACGAGGAAGGGAGGGCACCGCAGATACCAGCCCCGCTGATTCGTGTGCCCGTTGGCACCAGGGTGAAGCTCCGCATTCGCAACGCGCTCGTCGACCAACGCCTCACGGTGTTTGGATTGGGCGTCGCTCCAGGCCCCGACTCCACCGGACTGCACGTCGAAGCGGGCGCATCCCGTACCTTCGAGTACGATGCCGCCACGCCCGGCACCTATTTCTACACGGCAGTGGCGACGAACGCCGATACGATGCTCGTCGGCGAGAGCCAACAGTTATCCGGCGCGCTCGTGGTGGACGCCCCCGGTGACCGCACCGATGATCGAATCCTCGTGATGAACATCTGGTCGCGCTTCAACATCCGCGACAGGAGTTTCCGTGAGGCCCTCGCGATCAACGGCAAGTCCTGGCCCTTCACGGAGCGCCTCGAGGCCACGGTTGGTGATTCACTACATTGGCGCGTGGTCAACACCACGTTTCGCGGTCATCCGATGCATCTGCACGGAGCCTATTTCCGCGTGGACGCGCTCGGCGACGCGAAACAAGACTCGACGTTCGTCCCCGAGAAACGGCTGATGGTCGTCACGCAGGACATGTTGCCCTTCTCGACGATGCGGATGGTGTCATCACCGGAGACACCAGGGAACTGGCTCTTCCATTGCCACCTCGCGTATCACGTCTCACCCGAGGCGCGACTCGATCCACCAAAACCCGATCAGCACGCGGGGATGGCGCACGATGCCGGTCGCCACATGGCTGGGCTCATCATGGGGATTCACGTCCGCCCGCGCCCGGGTGATATCGTGCCGCGGCGCCGGAACGTGCGCCGACTCGATCTCTACGCCGTTGGAGGCGTTCGCACCGATACCACGATGCCGCACCCGCGCTCGTTCGTCACGCGGCGCGGGGCGCCTGTTGGTGCAATCGGCGACCTCATCGTCGTCACGCGCGGGGAACCCACCGACATCACCGTGCACAACCAGCTCGATCAGCCCACTGCGGTGCACTGGCACGGGATTGAGCTTGAGAGTTATTCCGACGGCGTCCCGGGCTTTAGTGGGCAGGGGCCCCGGATGTCACCGCCGGTAGCGCCTGGCGAGAGCTTTGTTGCACGCCTCACGCTCAAGCGCGCCGGCACATTTATGTACCACACGCATCTCAACGACATCGAGCAACTCGTCGGCGGGATGTATGGCCCCCTCGTGGTGCTCGAGCCCGGGCAGCGATGGGATCCCACGCGAGACTTTGTCTTTGTCGCTGGACAGAACAGTTTCAGGCTCGATTCGCTCCTCGTGAATGGCACGCACGAAGAACCGCCGATCTCCATGCGCGTCGGAGAGTCGTACCGGCTGCGTTTTGTGAACATCACGCCGGCCAACTCATTCAACTTTCAAATCTGGAAGGACTCGACGCTCGCGCGTTGGCGTCCGGTGGCGAAGGATGGCTACGAGCTACCGCCATCGCAGGCGACGGAGCGTCCCGCGCGGCAGCGGGTGAGCCTCGGCTCGACCTTTGATGCCGAGTTTACGCCGCGCGAAGCCGGGACGTATCAGCTTCGCGCGATGCGGTCGAGTCGGGCGCGGTATCTACGAACGCTAGTCGTGCGATAACGCGCACCGTGACGGTCTAGCGGCCCGCCACTCCTCGCACCACGCCCGCCCCGCTCGCCGTCAACAACGCCGGGAACGCGAGCGTGAGCGCCAACAACGGTCCCGCCCCCACCTGCATCGCCGCGCCAACCACATCCGCGACGCGCGCCACCGGCCCCGCGAGCGACGCCACGCCGAGCAACGCCCCCCAGCCGAAGACGCCAGCCAACGCCGCCATCGCGGGCACGAATGCATCATCGCGCCGCACGGCCGCCCACGCCGCGCCAAGGACCGCCGGCGCCGCCCACCCGAACGCGTACGTGCCGAGCGCGACCGCAATCACCAGCGTGAGGAACCACACGAGACGACCCATTAGCGCGCTCCTCCCTTTCCAGTGAATACCAGCCGTGCCGTCGTGTGCTCTACGCTGAGGTCGGCCGCCGTCCCCGGTACGCGCAACTCCGCGAGTTCGCCGGCCTGCCAGAGATCAATGCGATCATCGTAGCGCCGTGACACGGGATTCCCGCTCTGCCCACCAGGGTAGGTCCCCCACGCACGAATCTCTGGTGCAAGCTCCACCACAAACCGCCACGACGCGCCATGCGTGCCACCATTGTCGGAAGGCGACAACGTCCCGGGGCCCGAGCGGACCTCGAGCGAGTCCCGCCCAAACCCGGGCAGCCGTAAGATGTGATTGATATTCGTCATCCGAATCTTTCCCCACCGCCACGTCGCCGGATCATTTCCCTCGAGCGACCGCGCAAGGGCCCATCCCTTCCGCATCCCCAGCAACACAATCTCGTCGCGCGTCTCCACGCTATCGGCCGTCGAGCGCAAATCCCACCACACGCTCGCGTTCTCCCGGAGCAGCGACACCAACACCGCCTGCTGCGGCGTCACCACGCGACGCGTCTCACCAGGGAGAATCAGTTCGTCCCAGAGCAACGTGCCAATCTGCGTGGTCACCATCGTGAACAACACCGCTCCGCGGCTGTCCGGCACGAACTCCGAATCCCACGCGGTCAGGAGTGAATACGCGACCGAGTCATCCGCCGTCCACACGCCGGCCGTCTTTGCGGACTCGGCAGCGGAGGCGATCGCCGCCATCACGAATGGCGTGAGCTCACTCTTGGGATCGGTGTGCATCTTCCGCATATCATCCACGGTCATCTGCGCATTGTCGCGCAGGATGTGGTTGATCCGCATCGCCCGCCATGGGCTCGGCCAGTTGGCCCCCGCGTACTGATTGCGTGCTTGCGGATCCACTGGCTGTTGATTCGCGCTCGCGAGATAGCCCTGCGTCGGATTGTACGCTTGCGGATACCACATCAACGGCTGATCGCCGCTCCAGTCATTGGCGCTGAGCGTGCCGTCCTGAATCCGATCGCCACGCCCGCCATTCGGTCGGATCGGATACCGGCCAGTGGATCGAATGCCGATGTTCCCCTGCCGGTCCGCGGTCAACATGTTCTGCGCCGGCGTCCGGAACGTCGCCGTGCGTTCGTAAAAATCAGGCGAGCTCTGCGCCGACATGCCCATCCGGAACACATTCCCCTCGTCACTGATCTCGCGCGCGGTCCAACGTTGCGAGAGCCACCCCGCTGAGGTCTGCATCAACGGACCACGATGCGTCGAGTACATCGTGTCCCGCTGAATCACGCGGCCGCGCAGGTCCTTGAAAATCTCTTCGCGCACTGTGACGTCGCGCCACGCGCCATCCACGAGGTACTTCTTGGGCGAAAGCGTGTCGTCCACCTGCTCCCTATAAAAATCGACGACGTCATTCCCCGTGTTCGTCATCGTCCACGCCACGTCGCGATTAAATCCAATCGGAATAATTGGCGAGAGCGGAAACGACACACCATACACATCCATCACGCCCGGTACTACGAGGTGCGCTTCGTACCAGATGCTCGGCAACGTCAGCTCAAGATGCGGATCCCCCGAGAGCATGGCATGCCCATTGGCCGAGCGCGAAGGGGACACCGCCCAATTGTTGGAGCCGACGACCGCCTCGCCGCGCCCCATCAACTCTGTGAGCGTGAGATTCATCGGATCGACGGCACTCATCGGCATCGCGGTCGCGCGCGCCAACTGCTGCGCGGCATCGAGCGTGCGACGCGCTTCGCTCACCTGCGCCGGCGTCGGGAGCACGGGAGCAGGAATCGCCGCGCCCGTGAAGCGCGCCTGCGTGCGACCCGCGACTGGTTCGATCGGCTCCTGAATCGGCGACTCAATCGGCATCAGCGCATCTGCCGCCGCCGCCCCAACCAGCTCGCGGAGCGCATCGTGCGCGAGCTCTTCTTCCTGATACGAAAGCGTTTGCGACATGCGCACGAGCAAGTAGTACGTGTCGCGGGGTTCAAACGTGCGCGGCTTCGCATTCAGCAGCCGGTACTCAAGCGGAAGATCCTGCGGTCGCATTCCCGCGACGTACGCATTCACGCCTTCCATATACGCGGTGATCACCTGCTTCACCGCGGCCGTGTCGGGCACCGCGTTCCACTTCGCGTCCGCGGCCTGCGCCAGCATCAGGCGTCGCGCATTCTGATCGATGGCCAGCGCACGCTTTCCCAGGAGTTCCGTCAGCGTCCCGGCGACGGCGCGTTGAATCATCTCCATCTGAAAGAGGCGATCGCGCGCATGCACCCAGCCGAGGGCGCGCGCCGCATCGGCCTCGGTCGTGGCAAAGATGTGCGGTACGCTCCGATCGTCGTACTTCACCTCGACGTCGCCGGAGAAGCCTTCGAGGCTTAGCGTTTGGTCGCTGGGAAGGTCCGCGGTGGAGGCAATGCCCCACACCCCGTGGACAGGATCAAGCAGGGCCCCGAGCGGCGGAACAGGGCCCACTGGCATCGCGCCGACGTGGAGACAGCCGGCCAAGGCGATGGCGGATACACCAAGAGTGAGCTTGCGCATGGCGCGAAACCTACGCCACCTCGAGCTGGCGCGCGCCTCCTGTTCGCTCATCGCCCGCCCGCCCGCCGCCCGACCTCTCCTCGACCTCCCCCCGACCTCCCCCCGACCTCCCGCCGACCTCCCGCCGACCTGAGCTCAGCCCAGCCAACCCTTCGACTTCGCCTGCATTGCGTACCAGAGGCTGAACGCGCCCACACCAACAATGAACGCCGGAAGCGCGGTCGCACCCACGACACCGAGCAGCGCGATGGCATTCATCCCAAAGGTGATGAAGCCAAACTGCACACAGACCGCAACGAAGGAGATCGCGAGACCGGGAATGGCGCTCGGCTTCCGCAGAAGGAGCAGGATAGCCCCCACCAGGCCGATGATTGTCGCGACGGCGTAGACGCCGTACAACCAGAACGGGCGTGCATCGCGTAGCTCGTTCTCCGCGGCGCTCATGGACGCGGCGGCCTGCGCGGGTGTGGTCATCAGGTCGGCGGCGAACATCAGCACACCGATCAGCATCCACAGCGTGATGACAATCGAGACAATCTTGAACGACTTCGGGGGCTGCGCGGCGTCAGGCATCGGGGGATGGGCTGAAGGGAAATAGGCTGAACGCGGTCCGAGAGCGGTGCACGTGCCGTGCACGTACCGAGCACGTGCGGTCCAAACGTGCGACGGGCTCGCGGAACTAGCCACTCGCGCTGGGGTGCAGGCGACCTGCCCGGCGGACGCCCGCCTGTCCCTAATATTGGACACAAGTGCCGCGCTAGATTCTCCAAAGTATTCCTGGCCAACGACTTGGCCAGTTATCACCGCTGGCCGACCCGTTGCGTACAATTAGGTGTTGTCCCAACCGATTTCCCCTCCGCCACAGGAGTTCGTCATGCTCGGAACCCGAGCCACTCTCGCCGCCCTTGCGGTCACCGTCCTCGCCGTCAGCGGGTGCGCGAATCGCCGCGTCGAGCGAGTGGATCCCAACAGCGTCACCGACCTTAGCGGCCGCTGGAACGACGCCGATTCGCGTCTCGTCGCGAACGCGCTCATCGCGCAGTCACTCGAAGGGGCGTGGGCTCGTGAGTACGCCGCCGC
>JAYTDH010000116.1:0-9501 GCA_043736095.1 Gemmatimonas sp. | reverse complement strand
CGCGACGACAGCACAATCCCCGCATGCTCCCCGCTACCGATCAACCACTGCAGCCCACCATCAGGCAATAGCGTCAGGTCCAGCGTCATTCGAGCCCCCGGATCTGATCGCGCAACGTGGCCGCATCCTCAAACGCCTCACCCTCAACGGCACGCGCCAGCTTCGTGCGCAACTGTTCAAGCGTCGCCTCGCGCTCCATCACGTCGGGGTCGGCCCCCTCGTGATGCCACCCCGCGTGCCGCGTGCTCCCGTGCACCCGACGCAGCAACTCGCGTAGACTCTGCTCAAACGCGCCATAGCATTGCGCGCACCCCAAGCGCCCGCTCGCGCGAAAGTCGCGCAGCGATGTGCCGCAGTAGGCGCATCGCGCGGCATCGCCCGGTAACTGCGTGGCCTGCTGCTGCACCGCCTGCAAGAAATCCCCGAGCGGGTGCTTTGGCACCGCCACGGTGGTTTCAATCCCACGCGCGGCCGCGCACTGCTCGCACAGATGCACCTGCGACACGACGCTCTCCACAATCTGCGTGAGATGCACCACAGCATCGCGCTCGCGGCAGGTATCGCAGACCATCAGACGCCTCCCGCCGACGGCGGTGCCGGATGCAGCCGCCCCTCTTCGAGATGCAGCACGCGATGCGCGCGTTCGGCCAGCGACCGATTGTGCGTCACGACTACCACGCCCACACCGAAGTCCGTGGCGAGCGACAACAGGAGATCGTGTAACAGTTCGGCATTCTGGTGATCAAGATTCCCTGAGGGTTCGTCCGCGAGCACGACCGGCGGATTGAGCGCCAGCGCACGCGCCACGGCCGCACGCTGCTGCTCGCCACCCGACAGCTCCGACGGGCGATGGTGCACGCGACGGCCGAGCCCCACGCGTTCGAGGAGCTCCATCGCCCGCGCCTTCGCCTCGGTCATCGGACGTTCGGCGATCCACAGCGGCATCATCACATTCTCCAACGCCGAAAACTCCTTGAGCAGATGATGGAACTGAAAGACGAACCCCACTCGGAGGTTCCGCAGTTCCGCCAGCTGCTCGTCGTTCGCCTCAGCCGTGGGTGCACCGCCGAGAAACACTGTCCCCGCGTCCGGACGCTCGAGCGCACCCAGCACGTGCAAGAAGGTGCTCTTCCCCGACCCGCTCGCGCCGATCACGGCAACCATCTCGCCGCCGGTGACGGCGAGGTCCACGCCGTTCAGCACGTCGATCGCGCTCCCATCGCCGCCACGGTAGCGCTTGGTGACGCCGATTGCTTCGAGCACGGGGCTCACGGAGGACACCAGCGGCGTTGTCATTCGCTGCGGATTGCCTCAATCGGGTAGAGCTTGGCCGCTTGGCGCGCCGGATGCAGCGTGGCCAAAATCGCCACGCCGATGCTGAGCACGACGATCAGCGCAATGTCGAAGGCCTGCATCCGCACCGGGAGGTGATCGATGAAGTAGACTGAGGGATCGAGCGCAATCAGCTTCCAGCGCTCTAGCGCGTAGCCAACACCGGCGCCGAGCAGCAGGCCGCTCGTTGTCCCGACGGCGCCAATGAATACGCCTTGCAGCAGGAAGATCCGGCGGATTGCATCGGCGCGCATCCCCATCGCTTTGAGAATCCCGATCTCTCGCGTCTTGTCGCGCACGACCATCGTCAGCGTACTCACGATATTGAACGCGGCCACCATGATGATGAGTGCGAGGATGAGCGACATCCCTAGCTTCTCCAGCTTGAGCGCGCGGAAGAGCGAACTGTTCTGCATCTGCCAATCCTCGGCGCGATACGGCCAGCCGAGGACCTCGAGGATCCGCTCGCCAACCGCGGGGGCGGCCCAGCGGTCCGTCGTTTTGACTTCGATCCCCGTGACCGCAGTGTCGAGCCCGGCGAGTTGCTGCGCGGCCTCAAGCTCCACATACGCGTACGCGTTGTCGTACTCGAACATGTACGTCTCAAACGTGCCCGTGACCTCGAACTGCTGGAACCGCGGGACCATCAATCCGAATGCCATACTCGGCGTCGCGCCGGCTGCCGTCACGAGCGAAATCCGCATGCCGGGATATGCGCCGAGTCGATCGGCGAGAAGCCGTCCGATGACGACCCCACGGACGTTGGGGTCCGTTGTCTTAAACGTGAAGGCCCCGGGCGCCGCGTGATCGCGAATCGTCGTCACCTGAGGAGATCCAGAATCGCCGGGGATGATCCCCGCAACAGACACGGCCTCGTTGTGTCCGCGGCCGTTGGTTGCGAGCGCCTGGGTAATCACAAATGGCGCCACGGCGACGACGTTCGGCAGACTCTCCACTCGCGGCATCACCGCCCGCCAGTTCTCCATCCGGAGCGACTCGCCGTACGTCAAGACGCGGATGTCGGGGCTCCCCACGAGGATCTTCTCGCGGAGATCCGTCTGGAGGCCGTTCATCACGCCCATGATCACAATGAGCGCGCTCACCGCCACCGCGACGCCGGACACGGCGATAACTGAGATGAACGACAGCAAGCGGGACCCACGCCGAGAGCGCAGATACCGCCAAGCAACCGCGAACTCGAGGCGCGTCATGGTAAGTGCATCACTCCGGTCGCATCAGCGGAAAGAGAATCACGTCGCGGATATGCGGCGTGTCCGTGAGATACATGAACAGTCGATCGAGTCCGATCCCCACGCCACCCATCGGGGGCATGCCATACTCCATCGCGCGCAGGTAGTCCTCATCCACGCCGGTCGCTTCCTCGTCACCGGCGGCCTTCAGTTGCGCCTGCGCCTCGAATCGACGGCGTTGATCGAGCGGATCATTCAGTTCCGAGAACGCATTCGCGAGTTCCTTCCCCTTCGCGAACAATTCGAACCGCTCCGTGAGCCCCGGCTTGGTTCGGTGCGGCTTCGCCAGCGGTGAGAGCTCCACTGGATAATCACACACGAAGGTCGGAGTATCGATCTTGCTCTCAACGTGCGCCTGGAAGAGTTCGTCGAGCAGCTTCGGACGCGAGAGCTTCGTGACGTCGTGCACGCTGGCCTTCTCCGCCGCCTTCCGCAGTTCCGCGTCGCTGAGCGCAGAGGCATCGGGCACGCCGAGTGCCTTCGACAACGACGGGACCCATTCGATGCGCGGGAACGGCACCTCGAAGGTCGGGACCGGACCAGCCTCGGTGCCATCGATGCGCGTCCGCGGTTCGTCGCCGAGCACCGCGCGCACGGTAGTGGCTGCGATGATTAGCAGTTGCTCCACGCGCCCCATCATCACGGTGTAGTCCGCGTACGCCTCGTAGAACTCGAGCATCGTGAACTCCGGATTGTGCGTCCGGTCGATGCCTTCGTTGCGGAAGTCGTGCCCAATCTCGTAGACACGATCAAAACCGCCCACCACGAGCCGCTTGAGATACAGTTCATCCGCGATGCGCAGATAGAGCGGCATATCGAGGGCGTTGTGATGCGTCGTGAACGGACGCGCCGCCGCCCCGCCGTAGAGCGGCTGCAACACGGGCGTCTCAACTTCGAGGTAGTCCAGCGCATCGAGCGCGCGACGAATCGCGGTCGTCATCTTAGAGCGGGCGGCGAAATGCCGACGCACCTCGGGGTGCACCGCGAGATCGGCGTAGCGCTGCCGCGACCGCTGCTCACCATCGGCGAATCCCGAGTAGCGGACCGTCTTCCCGTCCACCTGCTCTTCCTTGCCGTACGGCAACGGACGCAGCGATTTCGCCAGCATCGTCGCGGTCGTGACCTTGATCGTCACTTCGCCAGTGCGCGTCTTGAACAGCGGCCCTTCGATGCCAATCACATCGCCGAGGTCGAAAAGTGGCATCAGTGCGGCCTGCGCCTCACCGAGGTCATCGCGGCGGAAGTAGACCTGAATGCGGCCAGAGTCGTCCGCGACATGCGCGAAGGCCGTCTTGCCGTGCCCACGCCACGCCACCACACGTCCCGCGACGCGCACGACGGGCCCCTCTTCGGCATCACCGAGGAGCGGCAGCGCCTCGGCGCACGCGTGTGTGCGCTCAAAGCGATACGCGAACGGCGGCACGCCGAGCGCCTCAAGGGCGGCGAGCTTCTCGCGACGCGCGAGGAGCACGTGATTCAGATCTTCGCTCATCGCGCGTCTCCGGGAGCACCCTGCTTCTTGAGATAGGCCTCGATGAAAGGATCAATCGCGCCATCCATCACTTTGTGCACATCGGGGAGCTTGAGCTCAGTCCGATGGTCGTTCACCATCGTGTACGGCTGGAACACGTAGCTCCGAATCTGACTGCCGAATGAGACATCCTGCTTGGTCGCGTCCAGTGCGGCCTTGATCGACGCCTGCTTTTCCGCCTCCAAGTTGTAGAGGCGGTTCTTCAACTGCTTCATCGCCGTCGCCTTGTTCTTGAACTGCGAGCGCTCGGCCTGCGACGCGCAGACGATACCCGTGGGCAGATGCGTAATGCGCACCGCGGATGATGTCTTGTTGACGTGCTGACCGCCCGCCCCCGAAGCACGGTAAACGTCGATCCGCAGATCGTCTTCTTTGATATCGATGATGATCTCGTCATTCACGACCGGATACACGAAGATCGAGGCGAAGCTCGTGTGCCGACGCGCTTGCGAGTCGAACGGTGAGATGCGCACGAGCCGATGGACCCCGATCTCGGGCCGGAGGAATCCGAATGCGTACGGTCCCTGAATCTCGAGAACCGCGCCCTTAATGCCCGCCTCTTCGCCTTCGGAGATATCGAGAATCTCGACGTTGAAGCCCCTCCGTTCGGCCCACCGCGTGTACATCCGCATAATCATCTGTGCCCAGTCCTGCGCCTCGGTGCCGCCCGCACCCGCACTAATCTCGAGCTGCGCGTCCCGCATGTCGTCACGTCCCTGCAGCAGCGAGCGAAGCTCGAAGGCATCCGTCTCCTCGCGGATTGAGGCACCCTCCTTCTCGACATCGGCAATCATCGCGGCATCGGGCTCTAGCGCGAGGAGCTCCTCGAGCTCGCGCGCGCTCTGGATCCGTCCGCGAAGCTTTTCCCAGGGCTCAATCCAGTTCTTGAGCGTCTTCACCTCTTGCACGACCCCGCGGGCCCGCTCCTGCGCGTTCCAGAAGTTCGGATCCGACATATCCGCCTCGAGGGCGTTTAACCGATCGCGCTTGCGCTCAAGGTCAAAGATACCTCCGGAGCTCGTCGAGCCGGGACTCGTCGTGCTTCAGAGAGGTGAGGAGCGCGGAATCAGCGGCCATGGGTGCACTGGGGATGAGATTCAACGCGAGCCGTGTGGCGCGGGGCGCACACGGCTCGCGGCGACTATAACAAAGTTAGTCTGACAGACGGGGTTCGCGCATCCCTCGTGCCCATCAGTGATGCCGTCCCGCCCGCTACATCTCGAGAGGCGGAACTGAGCATCCGCGCACTGCTAGAACATCTTCGTCCCGCCCGCGAGCAAATCATTGAGCGCTTCTTGGAAGTGCGTGGTCGAGTCAGCAAACTCTTTCCCGATCTGGTCCACGTACTCCTCATAGCTCTTCTTGATTTCCTCCTTGAACAGCGCCTTCAGCGTGCCATCGCGTAGCCCCTCGGCACGCTTGTCAGGGAGGTACGCGATCATGTCCGAGACGAGCGCACGGGCGAGTCGGCGGGCCTTGAGATTCGGGTCGTTCGCCAAGAACGGATTCACGGGCCGTTTCACTGGCCCACCGGTCGGTGGCGTCACGGCCGCTCCCCCTGCCAGCGGGGTGCGGCTAAGCGGCGATGAAGACAACGACGGGCGCGACGAAGGGGTCGAACCAGCGGCCGGCGTCATTCCTGCCAGCGGCGACGGCGCGCGAGGCGAGGCGAGCGCGCCGGAGAGCGGACTGGCTGGCATGGACGCCGGAGCTGTCGCCACTGCGGGGGCTACCGGGCTCGGGACTGTTGGCGGCTCGACAATGGGTGCCGGCGGGGCCATCGGTGGCGCCGGACGCAACACCGCCGGGACTGGCGGGCGGATGGCGGTCCCAGGAACCGGCGGCGTCAGCATCGTTGACGAGGCGCGCGGCGGGGGTGCCGTCGGACGCGGCGGCAGCAACGCCGACGTGGCAATCGGAGTCGGCGAGGGCGGGACTGCGCGAGGCGGTGCAACCGGCGCCGCGGCCATCATCGGCGTCGGGAATCGCGGCGGCATCGGGGCCACTGGCGCGACCGGCCGAGGAGGCACAGTCGGTGTGGGGGCTCGCGGCGGCATCGGAGCGGCCGACGGGGCTGGCGTTGGGGCCCGTGGAGGGGTCGGCGTCGCCGCCATCGGGGCCGAGATCCTCGACGGCGCCGGAATGACGGGCGTGACCGCCGGCCTCGCAGGCACCGGAGTCGCGGGACGCGCCGGAGTCGCCGTCGCCACGGGAGTGGGGATGAACTCCTCTGATTCCGCCGCCACCACGGAGTCGGGCGCGTACGCGTCCGGCGCTGCCGCTGCGTCCGACTCGGTGATCGCGCGTGAAACTGGAGCGGACCACGCGCTTCCGCCGCCAGCACCGGCCGCGACGAGCGCCGCCGGTGCACCCGCGCGTTCCGCGCCGGCCACCTGCATCACCGCGCCGCAGACTGAACACCGCGCACGCACGCCTCCGGCCGGCACCTTCGCCGGGTCCACGCGGAAGACGGACTGACACTCTCCACAGGTGACGTTCATAGTCCCTCTCCCAATCGGGCGGATCGCTGATTCTGCACGGGCGCGTCCCCGGGCGGACCGTCGGTACGACGATCAACCGCGAACACCGAGCCGTGCAACGATTTCGCGTAGCTCTTCATTTCCGTCGCCAACTCACTCACCTGACCCGCGTGTGTGAACTGGCGCCGTTCGTTCGTCACCACACCGATCGAGAGTGTCATCATCGGCACCTTGTGCAACTGCCCTCGACGGTCCTTCCCGAAATAATAGCCCGCACGACGATCCTGCTCGGAGTACTGGAACGGAATCAGTTCGTCGAACACCTCAACGACGACGCCGCAGGTCTCGTTGATGTTCTCGATCGGGAGGATGAAGATGAAGTCGTCGCCACCGATATGCCCGACAAACCCATCCTCACCGCATATCCCCTTCGCGCAGTCGTGCAGGATCCGCGAAAGAATACGGATGACGCGATCGCCGTCGTAGTAGCTGTAGCGATCATTGTATTCTTTGAAATGATCGAGGTCCGCGTAACATACCGCAAACTGCTGATCCGCCGCGATGCGCCGCGTCATCTCCAACTCAATCTCGATCGTCCCCGGCAAGCGGGTCGACGGATGTACGAAGGTGTCGCGGTCACTGCGGCGCAACATCGCGTCGAGTCGCAACCGGATTTCGTTGGGAGGACACTTCTCGCGCAACACCTCGTCCGCTCCAGCATCGAAGGCCGCGGCGAAAGAATCGTCGTCATCGCGCGTGGCGAGCACGACGGGCACGATTCCCGTGTACGAGTCGAGTTTCAACCGCCGGCACATCTTGATCGCGGCAACGGGGTTCCGACGCGCATCAACGAGCACCAGACGAGGGCGCGCCCGAAGGGCCGCACGCATGATCTCGTCGGGATCATTAACGACCCGAGCTGGCAAAAGATGGAAGTCGAGCCAGCCCTGAACGGGATCGGGCAGCGGCTGTCCATCGGGTGCATAAATGAGGGCTACGTTCGCGGCCACCGAGTCAGCGCTGAGGTGAACAGGGGAATGTAGGACACGTGGAAATGCGTGTCAAATAACTGTACGACAAGAAGTTGCGCGCTCGATGAGGAGCACGGGGATCCCGTCGTCCACGGGATAGGAAAGCTGGCAACCGTCGCAGACGAGTGCGAGCACGGCCGCGGTCACGGGCGCGGTCACGGGCGCGGTCACGGGCGCTTGGGCTCCGGCGGGACTGGTACCAACCTCGTCGCGCAACGTCCCGCGGCACTTGGGACAGGCGAGAATGGCGCGGATCAGTGGCGGAATACCCGGTGCGGGCGCGCTCAACGTTTCACCGCGTCTGGGAGGCGGTAGCCAAGTCGTGCGAGCGCGTTGAGGTCCTTCCGCCAGTTCTTCAGTTCTTTCACCCAGAGATCAAGGTACACGGGGCGCCCCACGAGCGGTTCGATCTTCGCACGGGCGACCTGCCCGATGGACTTGATGCGACTACCGCCCGCGCCAATGACGATGCGCTTCTGACTCTCGCGCTCCACGTAGAGCACTGCACGAATGTACACGGGATCGTCGGCTTCGCGGAACTCTTCGATTGCGACGGCGATGCCATACGGGACTTCGTCCTCGAGCTGCTCGAGCGCGGTCTCGCGCAGGAACTCCGAGACGAAGAATCGCATCTGCTGTGTGGAGACATCCTCGGCATCGTAGAAAAACGGGCTCTCGGGAAGCCGCTCGCGAATGGTCGCGAGGAGCGCCTCGAGCCCTTCCCCAGTCGCAGCCGAGATGAACTGCGCACCGGGCGCGATGCGCTCCAAGTCGGCGCGGCGTGAGGCATCAAGGGAATCGGCCTTGTTGAGCACCACGAGGATGGGCGCCTTTGGCGGCGCTGGGAGATCGGCGAGTGCCGTGAGGTCCTCTGGCTCATCACGCGTGGCATCGACGAGATGCACGATGAGGTCGGCGTCGGCGATGGCCTGCTGCGACGCGTGCTGCATACTGCGATGCAACGCGTAGCGGGGCTCAAGCAGTCCCGGCGTGTCTAGGAAGATCAACTGAGAGGACTCATCGGACAGGATCCCGACGACGCGCTCGCGCGTGGACTGCGGTTTCGGCGAGACGATGGCGAGACGCTCCCCGACGAGCCGGTTGAGGAGCGTGCTTTTCCCTGCGTTGGGCCGCCCGACGAGGGTGACGAAACCGGCTTTGGTCATGGTGTACGAAGACGAGTGATCTCGTGCGCAGGGCACGAAAGAGCGCCCCGAAGGGACTGGGGCGAAAAAAGAAAGGCCCCAGTCAGAAACGACTGGGGCCTTCCAGGGGTGCCGGCGACGGCCTACTCTCCCGCGACCTCTCGGTCGGAGTACCATCGGCGCTGTAGGGCTTAACGATCGTGTTCGGGATGGGAACGAGTGTGGCCCCTACGCTCTAGTCGCCAGCGAAGTGGAGACAACGGAGGAGTGGTAGTGTTCGTGTATTGGCGAATCGCATGATTGTTAGATCGTGCGAAGCTCTGCGGTTGTATTCCTGCCCAGTTCCGAAGAACTGGGGAGTAGTCAAGCCGCACGGGCGATTAGGATCAGTTAGCTCGGAGGTCATTACTGACTTTCCACTTCTGACCTATCGACGTGGTGGTCTCCCACGGCCCTTTAGGGGAGTCAAGCTCCCAGGGAGAGTTCATCTTGGGGACAGCTTCCCACTTAGATGCTTTCAGCGGTTATCTGTGCCGATCATCGCTACCCGGCGGTGCCACTGGCGTGACAGCCGGGACACGAGCGGATCGTCCGACTCGGTCCTCTCGTACTAGAGTCCGCGCCCCTCAACTCTCCAACGCCCACAGCGGATACAGACCGAACTGTCTCACGACGTTCTGAACCCAGCTCATGTACCACTTTAACCGGCGAACAGCCGGACCCTTGGGACCT
>JAYTDH010000115.1:0-3001 GCA_043736095.1 Gemmatimonas sp. | reverse complement strand
GCGGCCAGAAGGAAAGAACGGAAGACTCGCATAAAAAAACCCTCGGGGTTGGACCGGCGATGCGCCGATCAGTTTTGTAGCAAAAGATCGAAGTTGACCGTCACGACTTCACCAACTTTCATTGCGCCCATCATCAGCTTGGGGGGTTCGACCCCCCAGTCCGTCATCTTCAACGCGTAGCGTCCGGTCACGCGAAGGGCTCCATCGGCCGCCGCGAAGGTCGCGGGGAAGGTGATGGGTCGCGTCTGCCCATTCAGGAGCAAGGTGCCTTGCAGTGTGCCGGTCACTGCCGTTGCCCGCGCGAGCTCATAACTGGTCAACGAGAACCGGATGGTCGGTTGGCGATCCGCGTTCAGCGCGCGGCGCATATGCCCGTTCATCGTGTTGTTGACGCAGTCGAGCTGGGCCACGGGGAAGGTGAGCGTCACAGTCTTCACCGCCTTGGCGAGCCCGAGAACCGCCGCGGGCGCGCCCGCATCCGCGTCGATCACCGCATCGATGCGCGGCGCCGCGCAACTCCAGTTGCGCACCGTCGACGTGCCGTCGAACCAGACCTTACTACCGGTCTTGAGCGTGAGCGGCGCGAACACCGGACTCCACGCGGCCAGCGTCGTCATGGCGGTGAGAGCGAGGATCACTCCAGCAATCCTGGTGCGCATCTGGTGTCTCTCCAACGGGGGAAGCCATCGAGCCGCACCGAGCGTGCGCCTCGTGACTTGAGTATCCGTTGTGGGGCGACCCCTTACAGTAGGGCAGAGCCGGAACTTCGATGGGTGTGGAGACTACCCTCGGGTAGGGCAAACCCCTACTCGGTGCAACTCATCGCGCCCGGATAGCGGGGCGGGTGCGCCCAGCCGATCAGCGTCAGCGTCGTCGCGCCCAAGAGCGGCATACTGCTCTGGATGCGCACCGGCACGTGACAATCGGCGATGTCCAGATTGAACTTGATCGTCCCTCTGCCCCGATATCGCTTGGGGTCGATCACGACCATCTCGACCACGCGGGTGCGGAAGATCCCTGCGCGGGTCTCGACCAACTCCAGCCCGCGCACGCGGACGATTGTTGGGTTGCGACGGGCATCGAAGTGCCGGTCGAAGTGGTAGGTGGTGTCCTTGTCGAGTGGGAGCGTGCGCAGGAAGTAGATGAACGAGAGCTCGTCGAGCGGGAGGAGCGAGCCGAGCCGATGCGTCTCATCCTGCGCTGCATCCGCCTCACGCCAGGTGCCTTCCGCGAGGTCCATCGTCACGTGCTCCTGACTGCGCGACAACGGATGGCGTTCGGTCTTCTGGAATCGGATCGACGCAAAGCGGACAGGATCGAGCCACGAGATCGTGCGGTCGAGGGCCCGCATCGGCCCCATTCCCGCCTCCATCTCGAACACGAGCTTCCACGTCGTGATGCCGCGCTCGATCACCGGACCCTCGACCCGCATCTGCCCTTTGCCAACGTTGCCGCCGCGTGCGACGTGGACTTCATACTCGAGCGCTTCACCTAACGGAAAGGGCGGGCGCGAGGGCGCGAGCTGCGCCGCTGCCGGCCGAGCGATCAAGAGCGCGCACGCCACAAGGGCGGCGCGGGCCGACGAACGTCGTGATTGAGCACGGTGAGGAATCACGGCCGAATGGTCGCCCTCGGCCACGCCGGACGCTAGCGGGTGGTTCCCCCGCCTCGCGTGGGGCGGTTCCTGACGAAAGCGCATGCTCGCCCTACCCCATAAATGAAAGAAGGGCGGCCTGATCACCAGGCCGCCCTCTTTCAGATTCCGACGTAGCGCGACGCGCGGCCGCTATTGCACCGCGTTGATCATATCGAAGATTGGCAGATACATCGCCACCACCATGCCGCCGACGACCACGCCGAGGAAGACGATCATCATCGGTTCCATGAGGGCGAGCAAACCTCCGACCGCCGTATCCACTTCTTCGTCGTAGAAGTCGGCAATCTTGGAAAGCATTTCGTCGAGGCCGCCGGTCTGCTCACCGACGGAAATCATTGAAATCACCATCGGCGGGAAAACACCAGACTTCGCGAGCGGCGCCGAAATCGTGTCACCGCCGGCGATCGAGGCGCGCGATGCCATAATCGCGTCTGAAATCACGCGGTTGCCTGACGTCTTCGCGGTAATCTCGAGCCCATCGAGGATGCTCACGCCCGAGCTAATGAGTGTGCCGAGGGTGCGCGTGAAGCGCGACACCGCCGACTTGCGGATCACGTCGCCGAGCACGGGGACCTTGAGGAGCATGCGGTCAATGCGGAGCTGACCGTCGGACGTGGCGTAGTACTTTCGCGTCGACTGCACCGTGACGACCACGAAGATAATGATGGCCCACCAGAAGTTCTGAAGGAACTCCGAGAGATTGATCACGATGCGCGTCGGGAGCGGGAGCACGAGGCCCACTGCCTCGAACATGCTTTGGAAGGTGGGAATCACGAAGAGGAGCAGGATCGTAATGGCCGAGCCCGCAACACCCATGATGACGCCAGGGTAGATCATCGCGCTCTTCACCTTTCGTACGAGCGCATCGTTCTTTTCCATGAACGTTGCCAAGCGCAGCAGAATGGTATCGAGAATACCGCCGGCCTCGCCCGCGGCCACCATGTTGACATAGAGCTCGGAGAAGGCGTTGGGATGCTTCCCGAGCGCGTCCGCCACCGTGTGCCCCGACTCAACGTCGAACACAACCGCGCGGGTGACCGCCTGCAGGACCGGGTTCTCCGACTGCTTGGAGAGAATATCGAGCGCTTGCACGAGCGGCAGACCCGAGTTAATCATCGTCGAGAACTGACGCGTGAAGATCACGATGTCGCGCATCCCAATCGACCCCTTGGTCTTGGGCGCGCCCTTCCCCTGCTCCTCCACCTTCACAACGTTCATCCGCAGCCGTTTCAGCTGATTGACGACGTCTTCCTTGTTCGCGGCCTCCATGGTCGCGGACTTGAGTTCACCGGTGGCGGTGCGGGCAGTATACGTAAAGGCTGGCATAGGCTCTCCTTAAAGACT
>JAYTDH010000114.1:0-10237 GCA_043736095.1 Gemmatimonas sp. | reverse complement strand
TGCACGAAGGGAGAGCGGCGCAAGAAAGGAGCCGCGCCACATCATCATGACCCCCGTGCGGCTCCCCACCGACGTTCCGTTCTCGTAGCCCGTGAGTTGCTCTATCCCGATCGACGCCTCGCTCATTGGGCCGGCATTCATTGACTGCGCGCGCAGCGCGTCAGCGGTGATGACGAGAAGCACCAGGGAACACACGGTCACGAATGGACGACGCATCGGGGCTCCGGGGATTAAAGGAAAAGGAGAGGGGAAAGGAGAGGTATAGAGAGAGAAGAACGGACAAGAGAACGGAGAGATGAATGCACCGCGGCGGACGCGGGCAGCGGCATCAACAGTTCTCACTGCGCAATAAACGGCGGCGCTCCTGGGCCCGTCGGTAAGCGCAACCACACCCATATCACCAGCATCAGACTCCACGCCACCGTGTTGGCCAGCGTGTACGGCAGCATCGTCGCCGAGAGCGTGCCAATCCCCGCCTTCGGCTCGTATCGCTGAAAAAACATCAATACAAGCGGGAAGTTCGACGACAGCGGCGTGATGATGTTCGTGAGACTATCGCCCACGCGATATGCCGTCTGCGTGAGTTCCGGCGAGTACCCGAGCAACATGAACATCGGCACGACGATCGTGCCGAGCATCGCCCATTTTGCCGAGGCGGAGCCCATGAACATGTCAATGATTGCCGTCAGTAGGACGAGCAGGAGCATCAGTGGGATCGCACCGAGCTGCAGCGACTGCAACACGGCCGCGCCTTTCACGGCGAGCAACACCCCGATGTCGCTCCACGTGAAGATGTTCACGAACTGCGCGATGAAGAACACCACCACCACGTAGCCAGCGATCACCTCCATGTTCTTCGTCATGCCCTTGTAGATGTCGCGATCACTCGTGATCGTCCCCGCGACCACGCCGTACACAATCCCAGGCACGAGTCCAAAGACGAAAATCCAAAAGACGAGTCCGCGCAGGAAGAACGATCCGAGGAATCCCGGTGCCTTCGTATCATTGAGAAATCCATCAGTCGGCACGAGGCCCCACAGCACGATCGCCACAAGCAACGCGACGCTCGCAATCGCCCAGCGTAGTCCCGCGCGCTCGCGGGGCGTGAGCGGCGCGGCTTTCTCGGGCACGGCGGCGCCCGTGTACACGCCCAGTCGCGGCTCCACCACCTTCTCGGTAATCAGCGTTCCCGTCGCCGTCACTAGCAGCACCGAAACCGCGAGGAAGTAATAGCTGGCCATCGGCGTGACGGTGTACCCGGGGTCAAGGATGCGTGCGGCGTCCTGCGTGATCCCCGCGATGGTCACGTCGTTGGGTGAGAGCAAGATGTTGGCCGCGAATCCGCCGGAGACGCCCGAGAACGCCGCCGCGAGCCCGACGAGCGGATGTCGCCCCGCCGTGTGAAAGAGCGCGGCGGCCAGTGGCAAGAGTAGCACGTAGCCGACGTCGCCCGCCGAGTGCGAGGTCGCCCCAACGAAGACGATCACCACGGTGAGGAATCGCGCCGGCGTTGCCTCGACCACCACGCGCAGCACCGCGCCGAGGAACCCCGCGTACTCGGCCACCGAGAGCCCGAGGAGGCAGACCAACACCGGACCGAAGGGCCCGAAGTTCATGAAGTTGGGGAGCAGGCCCAGAATAATCCGATGCAGTCCGGCGACGGACAGCAGGTTCGTCGCCCCAATCGCCTCGCCAGTCGTCGGATGCAACACCGTGACGCCGAGCGTCGAGAGTAGCCAGGAGAGCAGCACCACGACGCCAGAGAGCAACACGAAGAGCGTTGCGGGATGGGGGAGTTTATTGCCCCCACGCTCGACGGCGTCGAGCGCGCGTTCAAAGATCGTGCGCTTCCGCTGCGCATCCGTGGGTGCGCCCACTGGCACCCGCGCGCTCACGGTGCGATCTCCGCAGCGCGCTGCGCCAGCGCCTGCACGAAGGCACCGCACATCTCGCGCATCGCCGCGAAGTCTGCCGATCGAGTGAACGCCGCTTCATTCATGTACCGTGCGCGATTGATCTCAATCTGGACGCTGTGGCGCCCGCGCGCCGGAGCGCCGAACGTGCGCACGAGGTCCCCGCCCTGATACGGCACGTTCACCTGCACGCTGAGACCACGGGCACGGAACCACGCGGCAATCCATGCGGTATGCGCGGGATCGGCCGTCGCGCCGTGACGGTCGCTCACGACGAGATCCGGTCGCGCCGCACCATTGTCCACGTTCATCGCATTGCCGTGCGACTTCATCGAGTGACAGTCCACATGAAACACCACGCCGCTCCGCCCGTGCGCGGCGTCGAGTTCGTGTTGCAACGCCGCACGGTAGGGCCGATAGTACGTCGCAATGCGTTCCTGCACTTCGCGCACGGTCAGTTTGCGATCATACATCGGAAGATCCGGCAACGCGTTGCGCCGGATCAGCCCCATCCCGCGCTTCGTGTAGTCCGTGGGAGTGAGCACCACCGGCCAGGGCTCGGCGAGGAGTTGCTCGTCGATGTCATCTTCCGCGCGATTGGTGTCGATAAACGCGCGCGGGAAGGTCGCGCAGACGAGCGTCGCACCCGCCGCCGGTGCATCACTCCAGAGCTCGTCCACGAAGGCGTCCCACGTGGTCTGGATTGCCGCGTAGGGTGCCGCCGGACGGAACGAGTCAGGGAACAGCATCCCACTGTGTGGAGCATCCACAACAATCGGCGCCGGAGCGCCCAGCGGTCGCGTAACGACGACCGCTGGCACCACCGCGCTCAGGAACGCTCCCTACGACACGAGCGCTCCCGTGCGCGGATCCGTGCGCGGGCGCGCTCAGTTGCGTACAGCGTTGCGCTCACCCGTGCGCTGACCCGTGCGCTGACCCGTGCGCTGACCCGACGCCGTTGTGACCGCTGAGTGCTGGTGCCGAAGAGGGCGATGGTGACGAGCAACGGGGTGACTCGTGCGAAAAAGTGAGCCTGCCCCGAGAAGATAAGCCCAATCTGCTATGGTCGCCCGGGAGCAGGACGGCGCGTGGTCGGGATTGTGGGACGACCCCCAGTGGCCGGGCCCTGTTGCGGGCGACCCGTCGAGCCAGGACGATCCGTTGGGCGCACCCCGGGCGTCCCATTCCCTGCGCCGCGACGCGACTCCTCCGACGGCAACTTCTCGATCTCGCGGTCAGCCGCGCGAGCGGTCAGTCGCTCCTGTACTCGCGCGATTGCCGCGTCCGACGGCAAGCCGCGCTCCACCAGCTGCCCCACCACGAAGAGCGGCACCGCGAGCGAACGCCCCGAGGGCGCCGACTTCGCCAACGCACTCACCGCGGCGCCATCAACTCCCTGCCGCATCGCCTCGGCGCCGGCATCAATCTCCTCGCCACTCGCCCGAGCGGTCCGCGCCGACTCAATCGCCTCGCGCGACCGCACCATGCGCTCCGCGTGCTCACCCACCGCTCGCTCCACCTCGGCGGGCGCCACGCCGCGCGACGCGAACTTGAGCGCGCGGTTCTCGAGCGCCAACACCGCCGGCGCGGGCAACTGACGGCTCCGTGCCTCGGCGATCTTCGCCAGTACACGTTCCGCGACATCCGCGGGGAGTAGCTCGCGGAGCCGCACCGAAGGATCGGCCGCAGGCGTCTGCGCAATCATCATTGTTGCAGTGCACGCGACGACGGCAAGCGCGCGCATCGCTGAATTCATCATCTGGAAAGGCACCAGGATCGACATAGACATAGTTCCCTCGCTGAGGTTCACACTACTGACTCCGGCAGCGGATGCTCGCGTCACATGCGCCGCGGCGCGCATCATGAGCGCGGGACCACGAGGCGCCCCGTGCGCCCGCCAAACTCGTCCACAATCTCCTCCGCGCCAGGGGGTACGATCCACCCCCCACCGTCCACCCGCACCACCAACTCAGTGCTTGCACCGATCAGTACCAGTCGCCCGCGCCACCACCCATCGCCGTCGCGCACGAGCGTAATTGGGCGCCAGCTGGTCGCCTCGCCGCTCACCTCGACGAGCGCGGCGCGCGGCGCGCGCACGCGAATTGCGTAGATGTCGCTGCCTATGGACTGCAAGGTGAGACCGTCCACGCCACTCTCGCGTGCCGCGCGAATCACGCGGCGCGACCGGTCATTCTCCGTCGGACGACGCGCGCGTTCCGCACCCAGACGAAAGCCGGCCGACAGGTACCGCCCAGCCGGAAATCCTTGCGTGACATCAACCGGATACGTCCCCACGCCCAGCGTCAGCGCGCCACGCGGCGCGACCCAAGCGGAGATGTTCACGCCACCCCAGATCCGTTGATCACCGCCCGCGATCGGCAGCGTCGCGCCGAGTCGGCCCCCGAGCGAGGCGACCACATCGAGGACTCCCGCGCTCGTGCTCAGCGCGGCGAGCAGATCGGCATAGCGCAGCGTGTCGCTCGTGATGGACGGCGTCGCCATCAACATGAGGCTCTGCGCACCCCGCTGCAGATTCGCGCCGAACTCTAGTTGCTTCACGCCTCGCCACTCGGTGCCATCGTGCATCGAACCGAGTCCCCCGCCCATCCACGCCCCAAAGTGCGCTAGTCGCAGTCGGTCGGTGGCCTGACCCAACCAATGTGCTCGCACGCTCACAATCCCCTGAGCGGTACGAGCGCCATCGGGATACGAGCTTCCACCCATCGTGACGCCCGCCTCGCCAAGAAAGCCTCGCGCACTCGGCCCTGTAAAGGCGGAAAGGATGGCCGTTCCCTGCTTGGCCCACTCCATGACACCAATTTGCGACGCGCTGGCACTCAGAGCGGCGGTGAGTTGCGCGCGCCGCACCAGGATCGATGGAGAAACCGTTAGCGCGGAGAACGCGCTCGCGTCGGCGAAGCGCACATTCACGGTGCCAACCTCGAGCGAGGCCGTCGTGCGTTGCGCGAGCACCGCGCTCCACGGCGAGATGCTCATCAAGAACACGAGTGCAGTGGCCCGAGTGCTCACGCGCCGCGCAACGCATCCCCAACGCGCACGACTGAGCTCTCCTGCCCGAACTCGTCGCGCTGAGTCGTCGCCAGGGGATCAGCGGTCCACTGGGTTCCATCAATCAGAAACGCATACTCATGGCGACCTGGCGCGAGCACGACCTCCACCACCCACTGCCCATCACCATCGGTGCGCACGAGCGGGGTCGCATCGCGCGACCATCCATTGAAATCCCCGACGAGCGCGACCTGCTGCGCATTGGCATCCGCGAGCACGAAGCGCACGATGTGCACGGTATCTGCGGACTCCGTCACTATGGGCACAGGCGTCGTGAAGGTGCGCGCATACCCAATCCCGCCGAGCGCCATCAGCGCGCCAAAGCCGGCGGCCAGCGCGAGCCCACCAATCGGGTTCACCTGTAGCGTGAAGCGACGACGCCACCACGGCTGTGACAACGCATCAATGGCGCGAAGCACGCGCGCATCGAATCCGTCGCTGAGTGCGACCTCCTGCTTCAGCGGTGCCGCAACGCGCGCGGCGAATTCCTCAGTATCCATTCGCTCAGTCATCCCGCACTCCCTCCAGCCGCTCCCGCAGCCGTTCGAGCGCGCGCTTCACGCGCATCTTGAGCGCCGACACCCCAACGCCCGTGAGCTCCGCAATCTGCTCGTAGTCCAGCCCTTCAACGTGCTTCATCAAGAACGCCTCGCGCTGATCTAACGGCAACAGCGCGACGGCGTCATCAATCGCCTCGCGCAGGGCGCTGTCCCCATCGGGGACCTCCTGCGCGAGCCCTTCCATCACCAGCTCGTCGCGCACCAACCGTAACTCCCGCTGCCCGCGCCGCGTGGCGTGCGTGCGGCACTCGTTTACCACTATTCGATGCAACCACGCCCCAAATCGCTCGGGGTCGTCGCATTTGTCCAAGTGTTTGAACGCGCGGACGAACACCGACTGCAACACATCCTCAGCGTCATCTTGATCGCCGAGCAACCGCGTGGCGAACCGCGCGTGGTGATCTCGGTACCGGCGCACGAGTTGCGCGAAGGCCTGAGTATCCCCGCGGCGGCTCGCGAGTACCAATGTCGCGTCCGACACACCATCCATATGCGGTATGACTCTCGGCTCGGGCTCTCGCGTCACAATGCGTTAGGGTCAGAGGCGTTCACCTCGAAGCTACGAAGCGCTAACATCCAGCTGTCCGCCCAACGCCGTCCGGCAGAAACTGACCCGATGATGGGCCGTCAGCCCATGAACTCGCAATGCCGCAATGTGCGCCGGCGTCCCATACCCTGCGTTCTTCTCCCAGCCGTACATCGCATGCCGCCGCCCCAGACTCTGCATCAGCCGGTCGCGGACGACCTTGGCCACAATACTCGCGCACGCGATGCTGTAACAGATCGCATCTCCCCCCACGACAGCGCGATGCGGCACGCCGAGCGTCTTGATCGGCTTGCCGTCCACGAGCACCTCGTCGGGGAGGTCGCCAAGCCGCGCAATCGCGCGCGCCATCGCGCGCGCGGTGGCCTGGTAGATGTTCCAGCGCGC
Organism: Gemmatimonas sp.; assembly: GCA_043736095.1. Classification (GTDB taxonomy): domain Bacteria; phylum Gemmatimonadota; class Gemmatimonadetes; order Gemmatimonadales; family Gemmatimonadaceae; genus Pseudogemmatithrix. The sequence continues at coordinate 3,764 of JAYTDH010000114.1, read as the reverse complement.
TATCTCGTGCACACTCGAGGCCGCGAGGGCGACCGCGACAGCCTCCGCGCGGATTTTCAGGGCGAGGCGCTCGCGATCCGCCGCGCTCAGCTGCTTGGAGTCCGTGACGCCGCTAATGGCGCGTCGATCGTGCGGCATAATCACGGCACAAACGACAACGGGGCCCGCTAAGGGGCCCCGTCCGACTTCATCAACTCCAGCGATGGATCCCGCACCAGCGGCGCGCAGCGACTTCTCGATCGCGCTCCAGCCGCCGGCCACGGTGAACGCTTACGCCTTCGCGTCCTCGCCGGTCACCGGCGCCTGCACGCGCACCTTCTTCTCAGCGATACGCGCGGCCTTGCCGGTCACGCCGCGGAGATAGAAGAGCTTGGCGCGGCGAACGCGGCCACGACGCACAACCTTGATCTCGGCGAGCATCGGCGAGTGGAGCGGGAAAATACGCTCGACGCCCACGCCGTTGGAAATCTTGCGGACCGCGAAGGTCGCAGAGACGCCGGCGCCGCTACGCGCGATGCAGACGCCCTCGAATGCCTGGAGGCGCTCCTTCTCCCCTTCCTTGACGCGGACGTTCACGCGGAGCGTGTCGCCGGCACGAAAAGGCGGGACTTCCTTCAGGTATTCCTTCTGGGTTTCGATGAACGGATGCATATGCGACTCCGGGCGCGCGAGCGGCCCGCTAAGGTGGTCGTGTTGAGCCTTGTAAGCTACTGCGGCTGCGGGGGTTGTGCAACTGGGCCGCCGCCGCGCCGTTCCCGGGTGAGCCGCTCCCCCTCCTCCTTCCGCCACTTCTCAATGGCCGCGTGGTTTCCCGAGAGCAGCACGTCCGGCACCGTGTGGCCGCGATACTCGGCCGGCCGCGTGTAACTCGGCGCCGAGAGTCCGCGGTCGTAAAAGGAGTCGGTCCGCGCCGATTCGATGTCGCTCATCGCGCCCGGCAGGAGCCGAACCACGGCATCCACGATGGCCAGCGCCGCCGGCTCGCCGCCGCTGAGCACGAAGTCGCCGAGCGAGATCTCCTCAGTGGCCAGATGATCCGCGACGCGCTGATCCACGTCCTTATAATGGCCGCAAAGGAGTGTGAGCTCCGTGCCATTGGCAAATCGCTCGGCGTCGGCATGCGCGAACACCTTCCCGCGCGGTGAGAGCAGCACGATCGGCGACACCGCTCCGACCGACTCCACCGCGTCGAAGAAGGGCTGCGGCTTCATGACCATCCCTGGGCCGCCGCCAAATGGCGAGTCGTCGACGGTCTTGTGCTTGTCGGTCGTGAAGCTGCGCAGGTCGATGCAGTTGTACGTGACCAGCCCCGCCTCCGCCGCCCGCTTGGGGATGCTCAATCCGAGTGGCCCGGCAAAGAAGTCCGGGAAGATCGAGATGAGATGGATAGTCAGCATCAGCCCTCCAGCAACCCGTCAGGGAGACGCACGCGGATGGTGCGGCCTTCGCGGTCCACCTCGTCCACAAACTCATCCACGAAGGGGACGCTGATGAGCCCTGTCGCGGTGCGGAACTCGAGCAAGAGTCCCTGCGGCAGATCATAGAACTCCACCACCTCGCCTATCGCGGTCCCGGAATCGGCATCCACGAGCTGCATCCCGACGAGCTCATGCGCGAAGACCTCCCCCGCATCCGGCTCGGAGAGTTCGGTCACCGGCACCATCAGATAACGCCCGTTCCACTTCTCCGCCTCGGTGCGATCGCGAATCGCCTCGAAGGTGATGAGGAAGCCTTCCTTAAAAGGCCGCAGTCCGGTTACCACGAGTTCGCGCGGCTGCTTCGTGCTGAGATCCACGAAGAGCACTCCCTCGTGCGTCCCCTGAAAAACACGACGGCCGGGCGCGAAAATCGCGTCCGGCTCGTCGGTCAACGATTCCACTACCAGCTCCCCACGCACGCCATGCGGACGGCGAACCCGTCCAACGGACGCGCAATCGGGAAGCGTCACCGCGTGGCCTACTCCTTCACTGGGACAGCGCTCGCCGCGAGCTTCGTGGCCAGGCGAGTCTCGTGACGGGCCTTCAGCACGCCCGCCTTGCGGAGGAGCGAGCGGACGGTGTCGGAGGGCTGGGCACCATTGTCGAGCCAGTAGTTCGCGCGCTCGGCGTTGAGCTGAATAGCCAGCTCACCGGTGCGGGGCGCGTACTGCCCGAGGATCTCGATGAACTTGCCATCGCGCGGCGAACGGCCATCGGCGACAACAATACGGTAGGTCGGGCTCTTCTTGCGGCCCTGACGGCGGAGGCGAATACGTACGGCCATGCTGGTATCCTCGGTGCGACTGGTTCCTTCCTGCTCTCTGGCTCATCGCGCTCGCCGGCGTTTCCGGGGCGCACCAGAGTAAAACAACCACTGCAGCTGTGAGCTCGAAGCGGTAAGCTCGAAGTGTACGACACTTTCGGCTTACGGCTTACAGCTTACCGCTGCTTCACTGCCATCCTCTTCATCATCTTCTGCATCTCACGGAACTGCTCCAAGAGCCGATTCACTTCGCTGACCGGTCGCCCCGAGCCCTTCGCCACCCGCGCCCGTCGCGTTCCGTTGATCAACTCCGGCTTCTTCCGTTCCTCAGCGGTCATCGAGAGCACAATCGCCTCGAGGTGCTTGATCCGCTTCGGGTCCACCTGACTGGCCTGCTTCAACACTTTGGAATTCACGCCAGGCAACATCTTCAAGATGTTCTGCATGCTGCCCAGCTTTTCCATCTGCTTCATGGCGAAGAGGAAGTCCTGGAGGTCCATGCCCTCCTTCTTGATCTTCTTCTCCATCCGCTTGGCTTCGTCGGCATCGAACACCGTCTGCGCCTTTTCCACGAGCGTGAGCACGTCGCCCTGCTGGAGGATTCGGCCGGCCATACGATCCGGATGGAACTCCTCAAGCGCATCGGACTTTTCGCCGACACCGATGTACTTAATCGGCTTCTTCGTCACACCGTAGATCGACAGCGCCGCGCCACCGCGCGCATCGCCATCCATCTTCGTCAGAATCACACCCGTCACGCCGAGGGCCTGGTCGAAACCCTGCGCGATGCGCACGGCGTCCTGACCCGTCATGCCATCGGCCACGAGCAAAATCTCATCGGGCTGCACCGCGTCCTTCACGCGGCGTAGCTCCTGCATCATGTCTTCGTCAATCTGAAGCCGACCCGCCGTGTCGATGATGACCACGCGGTCGCGCTCCCTTCGTGCGAGTTCCACACCGGCCTTCGCGATCTTCACGACATCGGTCGTCGAGCGATCAGCATATACCGGCACCTGCAAATCACGACCAAGGGTCTCGAGCTGATCGATTGCTGCGGGCCGGTACACGTCACCCGCGATCAATCGCGTCGCCTTCCCCTCCTCCTTCAACTTGCGCGCGAGCTTGGCGGCGGTCGTCGTCTTTCCCGACCCCTGCAAACCCACCAGCATCACGACCGTTGGCGGAACAGAAGAGAGTTTGAGCCCTTCTTTCCGCTCGCCGAGCATCAGCGTGAGCTCGTCGTACACAATCTTGACCAGCTGCTGCGCCGGCTGGACCGTCTTGAGCTGAGCAACACCCACCGCGCGCTTTTCGACGCGGGCGAGGAACTCTCCGGTGAGCGCGAAGCTGACATCGGCCTCAAGCAGGACGCGGCGCACTTCGCGCAGGCCCTCCTTGATATCGGCTTCGGTCAGCACCCCGCGGCCGCGCAGCCGCGCGAACGTGGCTTCTAGCTTTTCGGAGAGTTCAGTGAACATAGAGCCTTGAAGCATAACCACTTGGGTGGTCGCTTCCAAGGGTCA
>JAYTDH010000113.1:0-2234 GCA_043736095.1 Gemmatimonas sp. | reverse complement strand
GAGGCACGGAGGGGTCGTGCATGGAACGGTCATTGTTGTTCCCAAAAGAGAATTCTTTCTTTGTGAACAGCGCCCGCCTCCACGCTCTGTCGTTCTCCGTGCCTCTGTGCCTCCGTGGTGATTAGTTGCCGTAGGAACCAGACACGCCCCCGATGCCATGAAGGGCTCCGATGCGATTGCACGCATCGGAGCCCTTCGTGCCTTCGTGGTAAACCGCCCTACTGCCCGAGCAACTTGGCGTACGCTGCCGCATCCATCAGGCCCGCGAGATCAGCCGCCGAGATCTTCAGCTTGATCATCCAGCCATCGCCGTAAGGATCGGTGTTCACGACCGCCGGCTCGCCATCAAGCTTCGGGTTGATCCCGACCACTTCGCCGGCAAGTGGGGCGTAGAGCTCGGAGACCGCTTTCACGGCCTCGATTGTCCCGAAGACTTCGTGCGCGCCGACCTTCTTGCCCTTCGCGGGGAGGTCGAGGAAGACGATGTCGCCGAGTTCGCCCTGGGCGTAGTCGGTGATGCCGATCATCACGACGCCGGCTTCGGCGGTCTTCTTCACGTACTCGTGGTCCTTCGTATACAAGAGATCCTGAGGGATCGACGACACGCGCAGCTCCGGAGGGGGGCGAAACGGACGGGATGGTGAGCGAAGGCTACCCGTCTCGCGAGCGAGGGTCAAGCGCGGGCGGCAGCGTCCGCGAGCGCGTGCCAGAGGGTCTCGACCTGCGCTGTGAGGGCTTCGCGCGTGCTGGCGTTCACCAGCACGTGGTCCGAGCGGGAGCGCTTCTGATCGCTCGGCATTTGGGCGGCGATCATCGCGTCGGCCTCGGCGGCGGAGAGGCCGCGGTCGCGGACGAGCCGCTCGCGTCGGATTGCGACGGGTGCTTCCACGAGGATGACGCGATCGACTGTGTCCTCGAGGCCCGCCTCGAAGAGCAGGGGAATGTCGCAGATGACGATTTGCGCGCCACTGGCCTCGGCGACGGCCACCGCGGTAGCGCGGCGACGGGCAACCTCGGGGTGGACGATTGCATCGAGTGCGGCTCGTTCGGCGGGATCAGCGAAGACGATTCGCCGCAAGGCCGCCCGATCGAGCGTGCCGTTCGCGTTGAGCGTTTCGGGGCCCCACCGCGCGGTGATGGCGGCGAGCGCGGGGCTACCGGGGGCGACGGCCTCGCGCGCGAGGAGATCGGCATCGATGAGGTGCGCGCCGAGGGCGACCAGCTGCGCCGCGACGGCTGACTTCCCGGCAGCGATATTCCCCGTGAGCCCGACAATGAGCATGCCCCAATCGTACGCAATCCGCATAGATTCCGCATCGTGCCCCGTCGCCCCGCCTTCACGCTCGTCGAGATCCTGATGGTGCTCGCCCTCATCGGCATTGTGTCCGGGTGGGCGATTTCGCGTTTCTCAGCGGCGAGCTACAAGATGGATTCGAACATTCGGATGCTGCAGAATGTGATGATCGGCGCGCAGCAAACGGCGATCACGCGCAACATGAATGTCCAGGTGATGTTTGACGCAACAAATAGCCGCGTGCGCACACTCCTTGACGCCGACAACAGTGGTACCGCGTCGAACAGCGAGACGGTCACGTACCGCGGACTCGATGGCGCGAACTTCCTGACGCCGCCAACGACGATTGATGGCGCGGCCGAGTTTTACATGACCGGGCCGGGGGTCATTGAGACGGGGAACCCCAAGCAGCGCGCGATTCGCATCGCCCCCAATGGCGCGTTGTCTGGTGACGTGGTGGTCTACCTCGGCACGGTTGCGGGCCGCGAGATGGATTTCCGGGGGTTGGCCATCACCGGAGCGACCGCGCGCACGTCCTTCTGGAGTCATACCACAGGCGCGTGGCGCCGCCGCGACTACTAGTGTAGTGTCTCAGAAATATATTGACTTATGTGTAAAGCGGTAGTATCGTGTTGGCCATGAGCCGTCAGGCCGCTTCGATTCTGCTGAGCGCTGAGGAGGAGACCACGCTGGACACGTGGGCGCGCAGTCGCAGTCTGGCGGTTCGGCAGGTTCAGCGTGCCCAAATCATCCAGCTCGCGGCGGCGGGGGTCGAGAGTCAGGAGATTGCGCGGGTGCTACGCGTCTCGCGCCCGACCGTCCAGCTGTGGCGCGAGCGCTTCTTGGCGCTGCGGCTCGAGGGGTTGGCGAAGGACGCGCCGCGTCCCGGCCGCATTCCGGAAATCACGGAGGACCGCGTCCGGGCGATTGTGGACGCGAC
>JAYTDH010000112.1:0-2160 GCA_043736095.1 Gemmatimonas sp. | reverse complement strand
GCACCAAAGAACCAGGCCGGATACTCCGGCACGTTAGGGCTGTAGATGCAGACCGTACTGCCTCTGGCGAATCCGCGCGCCGCGAGCGCCGCGCCGACTCGGCCAATCAATCCGAGGAGCTGACGATACGTGTACGTGCGACCGCTCGGGCCGTCGATCACCGCAGGTCGGTCGAGGTGCCCTGCGACCTGACCGAAGACATCCTCGAGGAGCGAGTGCGGGGGAATGACGACGTCGGGGTAGCGGCTGCGGAAGATCACGTGCACCTCAAAGGAGTGGTGGGTGCACGGATATAGCCCAAACCGCTCCGGACGTCTAGCGGCGGATCTCGCGCAGCAGGTGCGGGAGCTCGGGCACGAGAATCCGCGTGACTGCGAGTTCCACTGCGGCGCGCGAGCCGGGCAGCGAGACAATCACCGCACCGTGTGCACTACCGGCCGTGGCGCGCGAGAGAATCGCCGTCGTGCCGATCTGCTCCTGATAGCTGAGGAGACGAAACAACTCGCCGAAGCCGGGGATCTCCTTCTCAAAGAGCGGACGCACGGCTTCGATTGTGCGGTCCTTGCTGCCCAGTCCGGTGCCGCCGGTGATGACGATGGCATGGAGATCGCCGCGCCGGAGCCACTGCTGCACGTGCGACCGCACACGGTCTTCGTCGTTCGGCAGCAGCGCATACGTGATGATCGTGTGCCCTGCGGCTTCGAGCAGGCGACGCGCGAGCGGGCCGGACTCATCAGTAGCATCGGTGCGCGAATCACTGACCGTGAGCACCGCACAGGCGAGGGCGCCGAGGCGAGTAGCCTCGGCGCGATGTTGCTGCGTTCCGGCGGGAGTCGTGCGCATCAGCAGGCGCTCAACGCATCAGCCGCGGAAGCCCACGGCGCGGAGCGCACTGGTGACGCGGTCGCGCAATCCACCCGGACACCCACCCGAGCCCTTGAGCGCACGTAGCGCATGGAGGAATCGCTTTTCGAAATCGGCTTGCGTGAAGCAGTGCGGGCAGCTGCTCACGTGATCGCGCATCTTCTGCTCGACATCGTTCGTGAGTTCGCCATCGAGCATCTCGAAGAGTTTCTCGTAGGCGCCACGGCAATCGATTTTCTCGCTCGCCTTCGGATCGGTACTCATGCGTCCCTCCGGTTGGGGCCGGAAGCGGGGATCAGGCCAGCGTCCTGCGCGTGCGTGACGAGGCGCTCCTGCAAGATTTTGCGACCGCGAAAGAGTCGCGAGCGCACGGTTCCGATAGGAATGCCGAGCACTGCGGCGGTATCCTCGTACGATTGGTCCTCGAGATCCACGAGCACGACCACGCTGCGAAAGGTCTCAGGGAGTTCTTCAAGTGCCTCGCGAATCGCCGGGCCGATCTCCGCACTCGCGAGGATTGGATCGAGTCCGGTGCGCACCCAGTTCGCGGTGGCCATCGCGGCGTCAACGGCTTCAGAACCGTCGCTGTCGAGCGTGACCTCGCGTTGGCCGCGTTCGCGCGAGCGCAGGAAGACGTTGCGCGCGATCGTGAAGAGCCAGCGTCGGACGTCGGTTCCTGGCTGGAACGTCGTCCAGCTCCGGAAGGCGCGCAGGTAGGCCTCCTGCACGACATCTTCGGCGTCGGCCTCGTCGCGGGTCAGCGAGCGCGCGAAACGGTACACATCATCGAGCGCGGTCAGCGCGAGGGCGCTGAACGCCTCGTGCGCTTCGGCGTCGACGGGGGCGGTTTCGGTCATCATGGGAACGTGACACAAATCCCCCCGGTCCGCAAAGGTTCCGGGGTCGCTCGCGCAGGATGTATGATGTAGGTAGGGAAAGTGGATTTCCCTCACCGCACCAGCTCACCTGACCAGCCCACGTCCTTCTCCTGAGTTTATGGACATCCAACACCTCCGCGAGGAATACCGCCACGCCCGCCTCGACGAAGGCGATGTCGCGGCGGACCCCGTCGCGCAGTTCCGGCACTGGTTCGAGGAAGCGCAGGAAGCGCACGTGCACGAGCCCAATGCGATGGCCCTCGCGACGGCGGATGAGGACGGGACACCGAACGTGCGGATGGTCCTCCTGAAGGAGGCTGATGCGCGCGGGTTCGTGTTCTTCACCGACTATCGATCGATCAAGGGCATTGAGATTGGCGAGAACCCGCGCGGCGCACTCTGCTTCTGGTGGGGGCCG
>JAYTDH010000111.1:0-2804 GCA_043736095.1 Gemmatimonas sp. | reverse complement strand
GCAGAAGAAATCGAAGGGGCAGTACCCGGCGCTCTTCGCGGCGATCGATGCGATTGCCGCGGGATACTCAGGCTCGATTGAGCAGGGCTTCGCGGAAGAAGCGCGACTGTTCGGTGAGATGTCGATGACGCCGGTCTGCAAGCAGTTGATGTTTCTCTTTTACGCGACGACCTCGCTCAAGCGCGACAGCGGCGTGCCAGCCGCAGTGAAGGCGCGACCCGTGGATCGTATCGCCGTGCTCGGCACCGGCTTCATGGGCGCGGGCATCGCGGCAATCACCGTACCACAAGGTGTGCCGGTGCGCTTCAAGGACACCGCCGCAGACCGCGTGGCCAAAGGCGTGGCGGCGGTGCGCGAGGTGCTCAAGGATCGACTCACCAAGCGACAGATCACGCGGCAACAGTTCGATGATCAGGTCGGCCTTGTCTCCGGAACGACGGAGTACACTGGCTTCGGACGCGTGCCGCTGGTGATTGAGGCGGTGTTCGAAGATCTCAGCGTGAAGCACAAGGTGATGGCCGAGACCGAAGCCGTGCTCGCTGAGGATGCGATCTTCGCCACGAATACGAGCACGATTCCGATCACGAAGATTGCGGCGGGGAGCAAGCGCCCGGCGAATGTCATCGGGATGCACTTCTTCTCGCCGGTGCACAAGATGCCGCTGCTCGAGGTCATCGTGACGGCGCATACTGCGCCCGAGGTGGCAGCAACGGTCGTGGAGTTCGGCCGCCGCATCGGGAAGACGGTCATCGTGGTGAACGATGCACCGGGATTCTACGTGAATCGGATTCTCGCGCCGTACGTGAACGAGGCGGGGCTATTGCTCGACGCCGGTGTGGCGATTGATGCAATCGACAAAGCGATGTCGCAGTTCGGATTCCCCGTGGGCCCGATCAATCTGATTGACGAAGTGGGGCTCGATATCGCCGGCAAGTCCGGCGGGATCATGGCCGAGGCATTCGGCGCGCGGATGACGCCGAGCACGGCGCTCACACGGGTGCTCATCGCGGGACGTCTGGGGCGGAAGGGGAAGCAGGGCTTCTACACGTACGACGAGAAGGGAAAGCGCGGCGACGTCGATGAGAGCGTGTACCAGCTTTACGACGGCGGCACGAAGCGCACGACGGTGGCGAAGGAGGAGATTCAGCGCCGACTCTCGCTCGCGATGGTGAACGAGGCCGCGCGCTGTCTTGAAGAGGGCATCATCAAGTCGCCGCGCGATGGAGATATCGGTGCGGTGTTCGGGATTGGCTTTCCGCCGTTCCGCGGCGGACCATTCCGGCATATGGATACGGTGGGGATCTCCGAAGTGGTGAAGCAGCTCGAGGCGTTGAATGCGCAGTACCCGGGGCGGTTTGCGCCGGCGGCGGTGCTGGTGGAGATGGCTCGCGCTGGGCGGACGTTTTATCCGGCGACGGGGAAGCCGGTATGAATCGCGAAAGCTGTAAGCTGCAAGCTGTAAGTAGACGGGGACGGCAGTCGCTGCGCGCCTGTGCTGCCGTGCTCTTCACACTTACAGCTTACGGCTTACCGCTGCATTCGCAGTCCACCCGCGCCGAGCGCACAGGCTACGCGGAGACGTCCACGCACGCCGATGTCATCGCATTTCTGGATTCGCTGGAGCGCGCATACCCCGGCAAGCTGGCGCGAGGTACGATAGGCACGAGCACCGGCGGACGCCCGATTCCCTACGTGATCGCCTCGCGTCCGCTCGTGCGCACTGCGGCCGAAGCGCGTGCGACAGGGAGGCCGATTGTGTATGTGCAGGGAAATATCCATGGCGGCGAAGTCGAGGGTAAGGAATCGGTGCAGGCACTGTTGCGCGATCTGATTCGCGATCCGCGACCGAATGCGCTCGACTCGATCATCCTCGTCGCGATTCCGATCTACAACAGCGACGGCAACGAGGTGTTCGGCCCTCAAGAACGTCAGCGCGGCGCCCAGAACGGGCCGGTGAGTGTGGGCCAGCGGCCGAATGGACAGATGCTTGATCTGAATCGCGACTACGTCAAGCTCGAGGCGCCGGAGACGCGCGGCTCGCTGGAGATGTTTAACGCGTGGGATCCCGATGTCTTTGTGGATCTGCACACGACCAATGGTTCGTTCCATGGCTACGCGCTTACCTATTCGCCGTCATTGCATCCTGCGGCGATGACCAGTGCGCTCGCGCCGGCCGGTGCCTGGACGCGCGACACGCTGCTCCCGCTGCTCCGCCGCCGCATGCGCGAGCGGCGTCGCTACGAAACGTTCGACTACGGCAACTTCCGCGGCGAGTTCGCGGAAGTTGCCGTAGAGGGGCGCGACGATCCCACCAAACTGAACAAGGGTGGGTGGGAGACGTACGAGCATGTCCCGCGCTTCGGCACCAACTACTACGGCCTGCGCAATCGCGTCAGTGTGCTGAGCGAGGCGTATTCGCACGATCCCTTCGAGCGGCGCGTGCTCGCCACGACGGCGTTTGTGAGCGAGCTCCTGAGCGCGGTGAGCGAGCAGGCGGCGACTGTTCTCATGCGAACGCGTGGCGCGGGCCCCGTGCGCTCCGGCGCTGCGGTGCCGATCCGCGCAGCGATGACGCGCTCGCCGTTTACCGCCCCGGTGCTCGTCGAGGCGCTCATCAATGCGGGCGACTCCGTGCGCTACGAGGCGGGGCTGCGCCGCGGACTTAGGCGATCGAACGTCTTCACGGCTGTCGCGATGCCCGTGTATGATCGGTTCGACGCGACGCGCACACAGACGATGCCCGTGGGTTGGGCACTTGACCCCGCGTACCCCGAGGCTGCGGCCCGCCTGCGTGCCCACGGGAT
>JAYTDH010000110.1:0-10946 GCA_043736095.1 Gemmatimonas sp. | reverse complement strand
AGGTAACGCTTGAAACCGGGGACACAGGTAACACTGCTAACGTGGCACGTAACCAGGGAGGTTGCGATGCCGTGGCAGGAGATTCGACCTATGGATCAGAAGAAGGAGTTCGTCCCCGAGTACCGCCGGTTCCAGCTTGTCGCGCTGCTCGACGCCGGCGTGACCGTGATGCTCGGCTCCGACGGCGTCGCGCCGGACCGCAGCTACGACATCTTCCGCCACATGTTCCAGGCGATGAGCTAGCAGCGCCTGCTCGCGCGTGACCCGCGCGTGCTCCCGGCAGGGAAGGTGCTCGAGACGGTGAATGAGACCGAGGTACTCACGATGGCGCAGCCCTAGGCAGGGCCGTACTTTCTATCCTGCCTCTGACCTTGAGTCCGCGCCGATGCCCCGCTTCCTGATTGAAGTCCCGCACGACGAATCCACCGTCTCCTGCATTCAGGCGATCGACGTCTTTCTCCGCACGGGCTCGCACTACCTGACCCACGCTGACTGGGGCTGTCAGGACGGCGTGCACAAGGCGTGGATGGTGATCGATGTCGGCTCCAAGCACGAGGCGCTGAACATCGTTCCCGCGGACTACCGCCCGCGCGCCACCATCGTCCAGCTCAACGCGTTCACGATGGAGAATCTCGAGAAACTCCATCGGAAGCACGGCACCAAACCGTCGTGAAGCCGGCCATTCTCGTCGTGGACGACGATCCCGCCGTCCTCGGCGCGCTCGAGCGGGACCTGCGCCAGCACTTCCGCGCGGACTACCGGATCGTGAAGGCGGGGAGCCCGAAGGAAGGTCTGGAAGCCGCCCGCGAACTGGGGGCGCGCAACGCGCCGGTCGCTCTGTTCCTCGTGGATCAGCGCATGCCGGGGATGACGGGCCTCGAACTCCTCCGCGAAATTATGAAGCTGCATCCGCACGCACGACGCGTTCTCCTCACGGCCTATGCCGACACCGACGTCGCCATCGCTGGCATCAATGAAATCGCGCTCGATCACTACCTGATGAAGCCGTGGGATCCGCCGGAGCAGCGGCTCTACCCGGTGCTCGACGATCTCCTTGCGGAGTGGAAAGCGCGCGTGCGGCCGACCTTCGACGGGATCCGCGTGCTTGGGTCCGAGTGGTCGCCCGAATCGTTCGCGGCCAAGGAGTTCCTCTCGCGCAATCGGGTGCCGTACCTGTGGGTGGATATTGACCACGATCCGCCCGCGCGCGAGCTCGCCGAGTCGTTAGCGGGCGGCGACACGCGACTGCCGATTATCACCTTCCCTGACGGCGCGGCGCTGATCGCTCCCACGCAGACTGAGCTCGCGAGGAAAGCAGGGCTGCTGGGCGCGGCCGCACGGCCGATCTACGACGTCGTCGTTGTCGGCGGCGGACCGGCGGGACTCGGCAACGCGGTCTACGCCGCCACCGAAGGCTTGCGCGTTGTCGTCGTCGAGGCGCACGCCACCGGCGGACAGGCGGGCACAAGTTCACTGATCGAGAACTATCTGGGGTTTCCGGCCGGAGTGACCGGTGCGGATCTCGCTGAGCGCGCCGTGGCGCAGGCGCGACGGTTCGGCGCGGAGTTCCTGTCGGGGCAGGATGTCGTCGGCCTGCGCTGCGAGGGTCCGTACCGGATCGTCAAGCTCCGCGACGGCACAGAGCTCACGACCTTCTGCGTGGTCGTGACGACCGGAATGAGCGCACGCACGCTCGACATTCCCGCGCTCGTGCCGTTGCAAGGCATGGGGATCTACTATGGCGCCGCGATGTCGGAAGCTGCGCGATACCGTGGCCGCGAGATCTGCATAGTCGGCGGCGCCAACTCCGCGGGACAGGGCGCGCTCTTCTTTGCCCGCTACGCCAGCAAAGTGACGATGCTAATCCGCGCGGCAGAGCTTCGGCCGACGATGTCGGCGTATCTCGCCGAGCGGATCGGCTCCGTGAGCAACATCGAGGTCGTGACCGGCGTTGAGGTCGCGGATGTCGTGGGCAAGACTGCGCTCGAAGCAGTCGTCGTGAGGTCCGTCGACTCCGGCGAGTGTCGCGCCATTCCGACGGCTGCGGCCTTCATCTTCATCGGCGTGAAGCCGCACACGGATGCATTCGAGGGCGTGCTCGCACGCGACCAGTCGGGTTTTCTGCTCACCGCCGCCGATCTGCCGCAGGAGCACGGCCGGCCGAAAGGTTGGCCGCTCGAGCGGGCACCATTCGCGTTTGAGACGAACATCCCGGGCGTGTTCGCGGCCGGTGACGTGCGCGCGGGTGCGAATCGGCGAGTGGCGGCCGCGGTCGGCGAAGGCTCCGCCGCCATCTACGCGGTGCAGGCTTACCTCCGAACCGTTTAGGAGCCGACGATGCCTGACGCGACCGACGTCACGATGCTCGACCGGCTGCGGGCACACCGGTCACTCGGCGCGGCACCTCAGGCCGAGCTCGAGTGGATCGCCGCGCACGGGTCGTTACGCCGACTCGAGGTCAACGACGTCCTACTGGCCGCCGGACAGACCTCACAACACCTCGGCATCATTCTCACGGGCAGCATGGTGATCATGGTCGACCGCGGCTCGGGGCCGCAGGTCCTCGTCACCTTTGGCGCCGGAGACGTCGCGGGCGCGCTTCCTTATTCGCGGGGAGCCAAGGCGCCCGCACCGGTCTTTGCGCGCGAGCCGACCGAGATACTCGAGGTGCCCATTGCGACCTTTCCGGAGCTGATGCGCGAGTGTCCGCACGTGACCGCCGTCTGCGTCCACGCCATGATCGACCGCGCCCGGCACTTCAGCACGACCGAGATCCGCGACGAGAAGCTCGTCTCGCTCGGACGGCTCGCGGCCGGTCTCGCGCACGAGCTCAACAATCCCGCGTCGGCCGCGGTGCGGAGCGCGCGGATGCTCGACGACGGACTCAAGGAGATCGAGCGCGCCTCGGCGAGTGTCGGCGCGGCAGGGCTCAGCATCGAGCAACGCGAAGTGATCGAACGCGTGCGCGGGCGGTGCTTTGCACGCCTCACCGGGCCCGCGCTGTCGCCAATGGCACGCGCCGACCGGGAGGAAGAGCTCAGCGCCTGGCTCCTGACACACGGTGTAAGCGAAGACTGCGCCGGACCACTGGCCGAGACTGCCCTCAAGGTCTCCGCGCTCGACGAACTCGCCGAGTCGGTGCAGGGGCAGGCGCTCGATGCCGCGATCCGCTGGGTCGCCGCCGGGTGTCTCGTGCGCACACTGGCGACCGAGATCCAAATGGCCACGTCGCGCATCCATCAGCTCGTGGGGAGCGTGAAGGGCTTCACGTACATGGACCACGCGCGGATCGCCGAACCGGTGGACGTGCGCGTGGGCATCGATGACACGTTCACGATGCTCGGCGCCAAGACGCGCGCTAACGGCGTCGAAGTGATCGTGAACATCCCGCTCGAGCTTCCGCGCGTGCAGACGGTAGGCGCCGAACTCAACCAGGTGTGGATGAACCTGATCGACAACGCGCTGGATGCAGTGGCGAATGGCGGCCGCGTCACGGTCACCGCGACGGAGGAGGAGGACCGCGTCGTAGTGCGGATCGCCGACAACGGCGCGGGGATCCCGGCGGACAAGATCGGGCGGATCTTTGATCCGTTCTTCACGACCAAGGACGTCGGGAAGGGCACGGGCCTAGGGCTCGACATCGCCAAGCGGATACTGCAACGGCTCGAGGCGGAGATCGCCGTCGAGTCACAGCCCGGGCATACTGAGTTCCGAGTCTTGTTGCCGGTCGCGCGATAGCTCTACAGCCGCGCGCGCTCAGGGAGTTGATTGGCTCTCTCATCGACGTCGAAGCGCCTGGTGTCCCTGTGCGGATCTCTTCTGCTCGTCGCGCAAACACCGAGCTCGGCGCGAGCACAGCAGGTCATCCAACTGAGCGACTCGCTGCTTGCCGCCACGGACGAACTTCCCGTGAGGTTAGGATCAAGTGTGAACGGCGCGTGGAAGTATCGGTTCGGCGAGTTCTTCGTCCTGAGCCGTGAAGGCGGCGGCGGAACGACGACGGCGCGCACGCGCGGGCCGATCCTCGACTGGCAGATTATTATCCGAACTTGTTACGAGCGCGTGCCGCGGTGCCTGACCTCTACTGGTCTGGCGTCGGGGCCGCCGCGAGAGCGGCCGAGGTCGGACTGCGCCCTAGTTCGCCCCTGCCAGCCTCGGGACATTGAGCGCAATCATCCCGAGGAGTCGTGGCGTCGCCTCGTCAGTCGGGAACTGCCGTGAGATCTCGTTAGCAATCGCTCGGAGCGACGGCACGGCGACGGGATACGGATCTCAGCTAGAGAATCTGCTCGGGCGGTCGGGCTTCACGAGACAGGCAAACGCGTAACGCTGCTCAAGTCTCCGGAGGGGGGCTCTCGGCGTCCGAAGCACCGGAGGCAATCACCGGGAGGACCGGCCCCGAGAAGGTCGCGCTTGAATGCGTCGGGCACAACCAGCGCCCTGGAAACTCCAAGGACTCGCCGCAAGTACCGCTCAATGGGGCGCAGGACGGCGGCGTCTCGGTTGGTGCTGACGATGCCGAACAGTCAGTGGCGCGCGTGATAACGGAGCGGCCACGAATCCTCCTCATCCGACGCATCGGTCATGAACAGTCCGAACCGGAGGCCAATCCCGATTTGGTTGATGTGGCCGATGCCTCGCGTGGTCGGAATCGGCCCGCTTGAGGGGGGCGTCGCGGTCACGGTAACTACGCCGAGCATGGCGACAGACCGCACGCCGATGAAGAAGTCCATATCCGTCGGAAGAGGAAAAAATGAACCTCGGCCCCGCGGGAAACGATACGCAACGTCTGCGCTCGCGGTGACTGCCGGCGCCCAGTCGTACACGCTGCGAATCGATTGGCCGTCAGGTGATGGCAGCTGTTTCACGTCATAGCCGAGGGAGCCGGCACCGAATCCGTACCCGGTGGTGATCACGCGACGCCCTCGCACACGGATTCGGATGCGCTCCAGCGTAAACGCCGCGGCGTAGCGGTTGTACAGGACGCCGCGCTCCGCACTCGCCGGCGTCGTAGCCCCAGCCCCCGAGTGGGACGTACTGGTCTGCACCATTCCGAGCCGATAGCCCTTCGTTCGGAGGAAGCCAACCCACGATATCGAGCCGAACATCCCGACTGGGGCACCGAGATATCCTTGGTCGCCCATCAGGGTTGGACCCGCCACCATCTCGATGCGGAATGGGCTGTCAAAGCCGGGCTCAGCTTGCTCCTGTGCCGCAAGCGCCGAGGGCAGCACCAAGAGTGCGACGGTGCTCGCGAGGACAGCGAATACGAGAATGGTCAACATCGCTCCGAGTCGTCGGAGCAGCGAGATCTTGGTCATAGGTCGAGGCCTCCCGGTGAGATCGGGATAGGAATTTCAATGGCGGTCGATCAAGTATGTGGCGCGATCGCCGACCGCGCGAACACCGGCCGACGCGCGGCGACGTGATTTCCGCCCAGTGGGCGCGGCTCGCTCATATCTCCCACGGGTGGACGTACGTCGTACTCCGCGGCACACCCACCGTGCGCACCAGCGCGCCCGCCGCCGCGTTCGCGAGGTCGTTCTTGCCGAAGCAGGTGCGCCTCGCGAGGCTCGCCCGATGACGGCGCGGTGACGGTGCGCTGCAATCTTCCGCGCGTGGCCTCCATTCCCGCGTCCGCTCGGTGCCATCGCTGCGGCGATCCGCTCCGAGATGCTCTCGCCACGACCTGCCCGCCGTGCTGCGAGGAACTCTTTTGGGAGATCGTCCGGATGCGGGAGTACCTGCGCGCAGCTCGCTCAGGATGACCAAGCGAGCACGAACCAGGTGCTCTCGATAACGCACCTACGTTAATCGAGCGTTGCGATCCGTTCCCCGCCCGCGATGATGATGATCATTCGCGGTTTGCCTCCGCCAGCGTTAACGCCGCAAGCGAGCGCCAGCGTAGGTCTAATGCTATTCCGAAGCTGCCGCGCGACATATCCGACACTCGATTTTTTGTCGGCAGTTTCTCACAACGAGGATTCCCCAGTGAAGCGATTCTCTTCCGCGTGTCTCGCGTCCTTGCTGGTCGCTCTTGCTCCCTCGGGTCTGCATTCGCAGACGTGCATGGGACAACCGGGTGCGGACGCGGGAACCGTTCAGCTCGGCGGCGTCTTCGGCACCGTTGACGGGGCAAAATGGTTTGGGGCTAGGGCCTACGCAGTCAGTGAGCGTGCCTTCGGTGGCGTGGATCTCGGAACGACTAGCTACGATGCCTTTGAGGGGTCCACACTGACCATTGGTGGTGGAGCTGGCTATCGACTCTCTCTGGGCTCCACAGGCCGCTCGGAAATCTGTCCATTCTTCAATGCTGAGCTGGGATCAGGACCAAACGACATCGAAGGGTCGGGCTTTGACCTCTCGTCGACGACAATGGCGTTCGGAGCTGCGTGGGGATATCGAGCGGCCCAGTAAGCGGATTTTTCGCTGATTCCCGCTGTCGCCGTGGCCCTCGTGACCACGTCCCTCAAGCTCACGGACGGAGTCGACCCAATCAAGGAATCCGATTCGGGCGGTTCGCTGATCTTCGGACTGGGTATCGTGATTGGTCGTCAGTTCACTGTGCGTCCGAGCGTCACAATTCCGTTCGGCTTCGAGAATACTGATCCGTCGTTCGGCGTCATGGCGTCACTTTCGGTTGGCGCTAAGCGGTAGCTGTGCCTCCCGCCCTGCGCACGCTACTCCCTGACAACCATCGATTTCCTGCGCGGGTGCCCGCTGCGGGCCTCGTGGTCGGTCGCAGTTCCACCGCGCGGCACGTGATTGCTGCTGGTGGATACCACACGGATAGTAGCGCGGACGCGAACTGAGAAGGCCCCCCGGGAAGGCAAAAGCCCCGTAACGCTTAACACGTTACGGGGCTTCTACTTGTCACCAGTCGGGGCGAGAGGATTCGAACCAGCGACCTCCTGCCCCCGACGCAGGCGCTCTACCGGGCTAAGCTACGCCCCGAATTTCAGGCGAAGTGGGATGACGCGGGCTCCGTCCGTAGGCCGTTCAGAGCGGGTACCAATGTGCTTGCGGCGACGCTCTGCATGCCGCTCCGGCCGAAGTGCCGCGAATGGCATCCTGTGCGCTTGCCGTAAAGTGAAACGCCCGGCGATCATCTCGTCGGGCGCGCGTTCTCACGCGGTCAGCCCACGCCCTCATCGCCCCCGCGCGCCGCCAACTCGTTCACGCACGCCTCTCGCAGCGGCCCGAGTTCCTGCTCGACGATTCTGGCGATTGTCGAATCGTCCACTGAATCGTACTCGTGGCGAAGCACGTTGCCCAAACCGCGAATGCCCCGCCACGAGACCTGCGGCTGACGTTCCTCGATCATCGGGCCGAGCTTCTTGGCGGCTTCGCTGATCCGTTCGAGGCACCGCTCCACCGCGTCGCGCGTCTTGTCGTCGAGCTCGGCGCCGGGCTTCATGCCCGTCAGGTGGGCGCGCACCCGATCGATGTTGGTGACGATGTCCTGCAGCCGTTGGCGCGGCACCTCAGAAGGCATACACCGCCTGCGCCTCGGCGCTCGGACGCACATGAGGACGGAGGCGGTCGCGCCGGGCGACGTCGACGTCCTGCCCCACGATCTGTTCGAGGTCAGCCGCTATTCCGGCGTACGCGAAGAAGTCGTCGGCCACACTGGGGGTGAGGTCGACAAACAGGTCCACATCGCTGTCGGCTCGCTGCTCCGAACGCACGACCGAGCCGAACACCGCGACGTGCACAACGCCGCGCTCACGAAGTTCGACTTCGTGGGCGCGGAGCTTCTCGAGGATGTTCGTGAGGAGCGACATGAGACGAACCTACTCCGGAGGGGGCCGGCCAACAACACGCCCACGCGCCGGCTCGGCTCCTTCGAGCGGGAAGCGCGCGGGTGCGCGGCGAAAGCCCTGCGTTCGCGCCATCCGACATCGCGCCCAATGCTTCCTGTGTGCTACCTACAAGCAAAACGCCCAGCGAGTGAGTCGCCGGGCGCCTTGTTATAACATCATGTAAATCAACCACTTCCACCAGTCGGGGCGAGAGGATTCGAACCTCCGACCTCCTGCTCCCGAAGCAGGCGCTCTACCGGGCTAAGCTACGCCCCGATTTCGGTAAAGTCTGAACTTTCATCCTGCATCCCTCACCAACAAAGTGCGCCCGGAGGGACTCGAACCCCCAACCTTCTGATCCGTAGTCAGATGCTCTATCCAATTGAGCTACGAGCGCGTGCCGCCCCAGTCCCGCACGTCATGCCTGCATGTCCAAGGGAATCCCAAAGATAGTCGGGACCCTCGGTGCAGTCAACGCGACGGGGGCGGCTATTCCATCACTTCAGGACGTACTTCCAGGCCACGATGCCTGGCTGCGTCGCCGTCACCTCAAATGCGGCCTGCGCGCTCGGCGCTGCCGACGACGTCGTCACCGACTTCGTCTCCACCACATTCCCCTCGGTGTCGAGGAACGCCACATCGAGCGTGTACGTCTTAGCCGCATTCGAGCGATTCTCCACAGTGCCCGACCACACCGCACCCTCGGCGCGACGCTCGAAGCGCGTGACCTGCACGCGATACGGCATCGCCCCTTCGCGTGTGACCAATGCGTTCACCTGCCGAATCAGCTCCGCACGCTTGCGCGTGTCGCGCTCCGCCTCGGCCACCTGACGGACCGCCATCGTCTTCATCATCACGTTGTCCGGATTCCCCGGATCGAGCTCGATGAGCCGATCAAGCAATTCGGTCGTCTCGGCCGGCTTCTTCGCCTCGAGCAGCATGTACGAGAGGAAGTAATTCGCGTCGCGGATGTTCGGATTCTTGCTCAGCGCGGCGCGATACAGCAGCATGGCGTTGTCCTGCCGATTGAGCAAGCGAGACGTCTCGGCCCCGAGGAGCAGCGTGAGGTCTGGATACGGGGTCGGATCTTCCATCATCGGGCCGAGAATCTCCTGCGTGAGCGCCTGATCCTGCGTTAGCATCGCGATGTCGAGCGCCGCCGAGTAGAACGCGGGGCCGTCCTTCGCGCTGGGGGCCTCCGCACCGATGGCGAGATACATCCGTGCGGCGCGGCCGAGCATCTCGTTGCGCTTCGCGATGTCCGACTGCCCCATCGCGGTTTCTTGCAACGTGCTGGCGTACTGCGTGCGCAACTGCCGCGCGGTCTCGGCGAGTGCGGTGTCCTTGGACGCGAGTTCAATCGCGATCCCGAGCTGGCGGAACATCTCGTCGGTGTTGTTGCGGCGCATCGCGATCTGGGCGAATGCGTTGTAGACGAACGGGGAGCGCCGGTCGAGGGTCGCCGCTTCTTTCGCGTAGACCTCTGCCGAGTCGATCTGGTTCGCGCTGAGGAGCCGGTAGGCCGCGCTGATGCGCGTGTTCCACGGGCGCGACTGCCGCCACTTATCCATCTCGCTGGCGCACTCAGGATGCGCGGTCTCAACGATGGTGAGCAGCGAGTCCGCAGCGTGCAGGAGATTGATCTTCGCGGTGCGGTCACGACCGAGGTTGAGATCGAACTGGGTCATTTCCACGGGGGCCGGCTCCTGATGGAGCCAGAGGATCATCAGCTGCCCCTTCGCGAAGGTGAGTCCCATCGGATTCGTCGCGAATCGGCGCTCATCCTTGATGACGTTGGCGGCATCGCGAAGCGCCTTGGCACCGTCGGCGCCCTCGGGCGCCGCGGCGGCACGCTGGATGAACACGGCGGCCTGCGCGAGCTGCGCGGGCTGATAGAGCGAGACGGAGCACTCGCCGCCCTGCGCCGAAACGGCCGCCGGGGTGAGCGCTGCGGTCAGGGCCGAGACGATGGCCGCAATGGCGATCGGTGCGGAACGACGGAGCAGTGAGGGCATCGGTCGTGTGTCTGAAGGGATGACCATGATCCGGAAGTGGACCGCAGGTCGGTGGGGAGAAAAAACGCCCCACGAGTATTACCCGTGAGGCGAATGGGCCGTACAAGACTCGAACTTGTGACCTCCACGATGTCAACGTGGCGCTCTAACCAACTGAGCTAACGGCCCTACTTCCATTCGCCGCAATCCAACGTTCCGGCACCGTCAAGCGTTGACCATCAGTCACCGATGTTGCCGGCAACAGAGCGGGAAACGGGACTCGAACCCGCGACCCCAACCTTGGCAAGGTTGTGCTCTACCAACTGAGCTATTCCCGCAGTACGAGGCCAATCGATCGACCTCGAATCTCCAACGTTCCACGACATCCCGCTCCTGCGAACCGACCGGGTGGGGAGTGGAGACGAGGGGAATCGAACCCCTGACCTCTTGAATGCCATTCAAGCGCTCTCCCAACTGAGCTACGCCCCCAAACCTGCTCGCACCCCGTTTTTGGGCGTGTCCGACAGGAACCGATGAAGCTATCTGAGCGTATATCTGGGGTCAAGCGGTCAGACTGGCCGGAGATGCTCGAAGGAAGTATGTTTGGTCTCGCTCCACCTCCTCGAATTCCGCCGGGCCGCTCGTCCAGCCCAGGATTACATAGCTATGGTCACTGAAGTCAAGAAGCGAAAGCGTCGCACCGCACCCGCCGGAATCGCCCCGAGCGAGCCCGAGCGCGACATCCTCGATCAGTACCTCTACGAGGTCTCGACCTACCCGCTGCTCAAGGGCAACGAGGAGATTGAGGTCGCCCGAAAGATCCGGGCGGGCGATCAGGACGCGCTTCAGGAGCTGGTGAAGCGCAACCTGCGTTTCGTTATCTCGGTGGCCAAGAAGTATCAGAATCGCGGGCTCCCGCTGATCGACCTGATTGGCGAGGGGAACGTCGGCCTCCTCACCGCGGCCCGGAAGTTCGATCCCGATCAGGGCGTCAAGTTCATCTCGTACGCTGTGTGGTGGATCCGGCAGGCGATTCTCTCGTCGCTCGCGCGCCAAGGCCGCACGGTCCGCGTCCCCCTGAACCGTACGGCCGATCTCTCGCGCATCATCAAGGCGTCGGAGATCCTGCGCCAGAAGCTCAGGCGCGAGC
>JAYTDH010000109.1:0-4716 GCA_043736095.1 Gemmatimonas sp. | reverse complement strand
GTGGTGATTGGCCGTGGCGCGCGCGTTGGTGCGGGTTGCTGGATCGGCTCGCACTCTGTGGTCGGTGACGGGGCACAGGTCGGCGCCAATACGCGGATCTTCTCGCAGGTGACGCTGTATCCTGGTGTCACGGTTGGCGAGCGATGCGCAATCCATTCGGGGACGCGTATCGGCAGTGACGGCTTCGGCTACGTGTTTCACGACGGCGCACACCAAAAGATTCCTCACGTCGGTGGGTGCCGCATCGGCAATGATGTGGAGATCGGCGCGAACACGGCAATCGATCGCGGCAGCATCGACCACACGGTTATCGGCGACGGGACGAAGATCGACAACCTTGTGCACATCGCGCACAACGTCCGGATTGGGCGGCTCTGCCTGATTGCGGCGCAAGTGGGAATCGCCGGCAGCGTACGCGTGGGTGATGGTGTCGTCATGGCGGGCCAGGTTGGAGTCTCGGGACACACGACGGTCGGCGATCGCGTCACGCTGACCGCGCAAGCGGGCATCATCTCCGACGTGCCTGCTGGCGAGACGTGGGGGGGATTCCCGGCACGTCCGCATCGCGACGCGATGCGTGGCTATGGCGCCGTGGCGAAGCTTCCCGACTTCATGAAGCGGATCGAGCGCGCAATGAAGCGCGAGGGCGAGGCGTGAGCGCGCGCCACCCGGTTGCGCACAACCGTATTGCGCGCCGTACGATTGCGCGCGAGGTGACGCTGTCAGGGATCGGCCTGCATCTCGGGCGGGCGTGCTCGCTGCGCTTCCTTCCGGCGGAGTCGGGGCGGGGAGTTCGCTTTCGCCGCACGGATCTCGTGGGTCATCCGGAGACACCGGCGCACGTCAGCGTTGCGGTGGCTGCCGAGCGGCGGACGCAACTCGGAGCGGGGGATGCCGCGCTCCACACGGTGGAGCATGTGTTGGCGGCAGTCGTCGGGTTAGGCATCGACGACATCGTGATTGAGATGGACGCCGCCGAGCCACCGATTCTGGATGGCTCAGCCGAGCCCTTCCGGCGCGCCCTTGTGGAGGCGGGCCCAACGGCGCACGGTGGAGTCGCGGACGTGTTGCGACTCGCGGAGTCCGTGCGCGTGGTGGACGGGGACTCGGTTTACGAGGCGCATCCGGCGGACGCGCTCGAACTCGAGGTGATAATCGACTTTCCGCACCCGCTGATCGGAGTGCAAGAAGGTCGGTACGTGGTCACCGCCGAGAGTTTCTCGCGCGATCTCGCCCCGGCACGCACCTTCGGGATGCTGAGTTGGGTGGAGGATCTTCGTGCGAAGGGGCTGATTCAGGGAGCGTCTGCGGAGAATACGATTGTGTTAAGCGAGGATGCGATCGTCGGCAGCACGTTGCGCTGGCCAGACGAGTTTGTGCGACACAAAGCATTGGACGTAGTGGGGGATCTGGCGCTCGCGGGGCAACGCGTGCAGGCCAGGATCTCGGCGACCAGGCCGAGTCATCGCGGGACCGTGGCACTCGTGCGCGAGATGTTGGCGCATGCTCGGCCCGCCACAACGGAGAGAAGCATGCTGGGTATCGAGGAGATCATGAAGATCCTCCCACATCGGTATCCGTTCCTGCTGGTGGATCGGATCATCGAGATGGAGGAGAAGAAGCGGATTGTCGCCATCAAGAATGTGACGATCAACGAACCCTTCTTTCAGGGACATTTCCCGGGGCACCCGATTATGCCGGGCGTGCTGATCGTCGAGGCGATGGCGCAGGCCGGCGGCGTGCTGCTGATGGGGACGGTGGATGACCCCGACAGCAAGGTGGTCTACTTCATGAGCCTCGACAACATCAAGTTCCGGAAGCCAGTGAGGCCGGGGGATCAACTGCGATTCGAGGTGGACATCGTGCAGTTGCGCGGGAAGGTCTGTCGCATCGCGGCGGTTGCGAAGGTGGACGGCGTCGTGGTGTGCGAGGCAGAGATGGCCGCGATGGTACGCGACCGATGAGCGCGCGCATCCACCCGTCGGCGATTGTCGACAAGAAGGCCGAGCTCGGAAAGGATGTCGAGATTGGTCCGTGGGCCTATGTGGGCCCGCACTGTGTCGTGGGCGATGGGAGCGTAATCCAGATGCGGGCCACACTCGAGGAGCACGTGATCCTCGGCCCCAAGGTGACCGTAGGGATTGGCACCGTACTTGGCGGCAAGCCGCAGGATTTGAAGTTCAAGGGTGAGGTCACGACGGTCGAGATTGGCGAAGGCACGACGTTGCGCGAATACCTGACGATTAACCGAGGCACGTCGGAGTCGTTCAAGACGACCGTCGGAAAGCATTGCTTCCTGATGTCGTATGTGCATCTGGCGCACGACTGCCACATTGGCGACGGCGTCATCATCTCGAACGGGACGCAGCTCGCGGGTCACGTGACGGTGTATGAGCAGGCCATCATCTCGGGACTCTGCGCCGTGCATCAGTTCGCGAAAATCGGACGCAATGCGTTCATCGGTGGTGCGTCGCGGATCTCCAAGGACATCCCACCATTCGTGAAAGCCGTCGGGAATCCGGTGCAACTGTACGGACTGAACTCCATTGGGCTTCAGCGATCAGGCTTCTCCGACGCGACGATTAGCGAGCTCAAGAAGGCGTACCGGTTGTTCTTCCGCTCGGAGCTCAATGTGTCGCAGGCGCTCGAGAAGGCGGCCGAACTGCAGCAGTTCCCAGAGGTGCAGGACTTCGTCGCGTTCGTGTCATTGAGTGGACGCGGGATTGTCACGTGAGCACTTCGCTCCGACTGGGCGTGATTGGTACAGGGAGTCTCGGCTACCACCACGCGCGCATCTTAAAGGATCTTCCGGGCATCGTCTTCCAGGGCTTCTTTGAGTCGAATGAGGATCGTGCGGGCACGGTCTCGCGCGAACTCGGCATTCGCGCGTATCCGACGATTAGCGCGCTCCTCGACGATGTCGACGCAGTGAGCATCGTGGTCCCGACGCCGAAGCATCACGAGGTCGCGATGCAAGCGCTGCAGGCTGGAAAGCACCTGCTGATCGAAAAGCCAATCACGGTGACACTGGCTGAGGCCGACGAGTTGCTGGCGCTCGCGGAGCAGAAGGGCATGATGATCCAGATTGGTCATATCGAGCGATTCAATCGGGCCATCCGCGCCGCGCTGCCCTATGTAGATACGCCGCTGTTCATCGATAGCGACCGACTTGCCCCGTTCAATCCGCGCGGGTCTGACGTCGCGGTGGTGCTCGACCTGATGATCCACGATATCGATCTCGTGTTGACGCTCACCGGAGCAAAGGTGAAGGAGGTAAGCGCCGCCGGGCTCCCGGTGCTGACGCCGAGCATCGACATCGCCGACGCGCGCATCACGTTTGAGAATGGCGCGGTGGCGACAATCACGGCGAGCCGCGTCTCGAAGGACCGCATGCGCAAGCTGCGGATCTTTCAGAAGAATGGGTATCTCTCGCTCGACCTCGCCTCTGGTGTTGGCGAGATGTATCGTCTCCGCGGCGATGTGGATCTCGCGGCGCTCGCCAAGACGGCGCAGCCGCTTGAGGCCTTTGTCGAGCGCGTGGTGATTGACGCACCCGAGGGCGAGCCGCTGCGATTGGAGCTCGAGAGCTTTGTTGCGGCGCTCAAGCAGGAGGCGCCAATCGCGGTCACGGGGCGCGCGGGGCGCGATGCGCTCGCTGTCGCGCTGCGGATTGTCGGAGACATCGAGAAGGGCGTCGCCGCGATGCGGGCCGCCATGTCGGGGCGGAGTGCGTGAGATCCTGATACTCGCGGGGGAGGCCTCGGGCGATCTGCACGGGGCCATCCTCGCGGAGCGACTTCGTGCACTGCGGCCCGAGGCCCCGTTGATCGGCACAGGCGGCGTGCGAATGCGCACGGCCGGTGTGGAGCTGATCATGGAGCACGAGGGCGTCGTCGGCTTCGTCGAAGTGCTCAAGCACATCCCATCGCATTGGCGGCTGCTGAACACGCTGAAGGCGCGACTCGCGACGGGCTCGGTGGGGTTGGTCGTGTGCATCGATTACCCGGGCTTCAATATGCGGGTGGCGAGTGCGGCGGCGGCGATGGGGATTCCGGTGCTCTACTACATCACGCCGCAGGTGTGGGCGTGGCGTGCGGGACGGCTCCGCACGATGGCCAAGGTCATCACGAAGGCGGCGGTGATTCTGCCGTTCGAGGAACAGCTCCTCCGTGGCGCGGGGATCGACGCAACGTTTGTGGGACATCCGCTGCTTGATCGAGCGCTCGCGCTACCGGACCAAGCGATGGCACGGGAGCGCCTCGGGATGGCACCGGAGGGCGAGGTGCTCGCGCTCTTTCCCGGAAGCCGCGCGGAGGAGATTAAGCGGCATCTTGCTGATTTTCTGGCAGTGGCGCGTGTGCTTGAGGCCAAGCGCCCTGGGCTAAAGGTCGTGCTCAGCGTGGCGCCGACCATCGGCCTGCGTGACGACGAAGTCCCTGTGCCGCTCATTCGCTCGGCGAGCTTCGAGGTGTTACGCGCCGCGGACGTCGCGCTCTGTAAGAGCGGCACGACAACGCTTGAGGCTGCGGTTGCTGGAACACCCTGTGCGATTGTGTATCGCACGAGTGCGATCTCCTACGCGATTGCAAAGCGGTTGGTAAAGATCGAGCACATTGGGCTGCTCAACATCGTGGCGGGGCGCACCGTGGCGCCGGAGTTCGTCCAGGATGCATTTCAGCCCGCGGCGGTCGCGGCGGCACTCGAACCGCTCTTCGA
>JAYTDH010000108.1:0-3928 GCA_043736095.1 Gemmatimonas sp. | reverse complement strand
GGCGGCGTGCTCTGCACGCCGCCCTTCTCGCAACAATACCAAGGGAGCGTCTAGAGGGACTCTGGAACACCGAGGTCCGCACTATACATTCCACCCTTCGCTATGTCGGACGACCCCACTTCTGAAGGACCGGCACCGCGCCCCTCGATGGCGCGGCTGACCGCCGAGTACCGCCCGCCGGAGCGGCACCACGTTGAGTCGAATCCCTCGGGGAAGCGACTCGCGGTGCTCACGCTCACTGCGCTCGGCGTTGTGTACGGCGATATCGGGACAAGCCCGCTCTACACAATGAAGGAAGCCTTCAGCAAGCCGGAGTACGGGCTGCAGGCCGACCCCGCCACCATCTACGGCATCCTCTCACTGATCCTTTGGTCGTTGATCCTCGTCGTCAGCGTGAAGTACATCTCGTTCATTCTGCGCGCCGATAACAAGGGAGAGGGCGGCATCCTCGCGATGCTCGCCCTCTTGTTGCGTACCGAGGAGTTATCGCAGCGGAAGCGCCTAATTCTGATTGCGCTCGGGCTCTTCGGAGCGGCGCTCTTGTACGGCGACGGCATCATCACGCCGGCGATGTCCGTGCTCGGCGCGATGGAAGGGCTCGAGGTTGCATCGGATCGATTCCATCCATTCATCGTGCCGGTTTCGGTCGGCATCATCATCGGCCTCTTCTTGATGCAGCGCTACGGCACGCATCGGGTTGGCGTGTTCTTCGGTCCGGTGATGTTGCTCTGGTTCGCGACAATCGGTGGACTCGGGCTCGTGGAGATTCTGAAGCATCCACATGTGCTCGTGGCGATCAATCCGGCCTGGGGCATCCGCTTCTTCATGACCCTCGGCCCCAAAGGATTTGTTGCGCTCGGCGCCGTCGTGCTCGCGATCACCGGTGCCGAAGCGTTGTACGCCGACATGGGACACTTTGGGGCGCGTCCGATCCGGACGGCCTGGTTCTGGCTTGTCCTCCCGGCGCTTGTGCTCAATTACTTTGGGCAAGGGTCGCTTCTGCTGCGCGATAGCGGCGCGCTGGAAAATCCGTTCTTCCTCCTCGCGCCTCGCGAGATGCTCTATCCCGTGATCGTCATCGCGACGGCCGCGGCCATCATCGCATCGCAGGCCCTGATCTCCGGTGCCTTTTCGCTGACGCAGCAGTGTATTCAGTTGGGGTACTGCCCTCGTCTCACCATCGTCCACACCTCGGCGCGCGAGTTCGGTCAGATCTATGTGCCTGAGGTCAACTGGGCGTTGGCCGTAGGTACGGTGCTCGTGGTGCTTGGGTTCCGTTCGACAGGAGCACTTGGGGCCGCCTACGGCATCGCGGTCACCGGAACGATGGTCATCACGTCGTTGCTCTACTTCGCCATCGCGACGGAGCGTTGGAAGCAACCGGTCGGGCGCGCGTTGTTCATCTCCGCGCTCTTTTTGATTGTGGATATTGCCTTCCTCGGTGCGAATCTAATCAAGATCTTGCACGGTGGCTGGGTCCCGCTGTTGCTCGGCGTCGTGCTGTTCGTGATGATGACGAGCTGGAAGCGCGGGCGGGCGATCCTCACGGAGCGGATGAAGGAGATCTCCTTCCCGATGGAGCACTTCATCCAGGACATCGGCGAGAACCCGCGCACGCGCGTGCCCGGCACCGCCGTCTTCATGACGTCAGAACCGCTCGGCGTGCCGGTCGTGCTCCTGCACCACCTGAAGCACAACAAGGTGCTGCACGAGACCGTGCTGATTCTGTCGATTCAGACGGCCGACGTCCCAGAGACTTCGCGCAACGAACGCGTCTTCATCGAAGCGCTCGGCCACGGACTCTTCCGAGTAGTCGCGGTCTACGGCTTTATGGAATCGCCGGACGTGAAGGAGATCCTCCAGCGCTGCCGCGACAGCGGCATCGCCGCGCGCCCACTCGACACGAGCTACTACCTCGGACGCGAGCAGCTCATTCCGCGGCGTGGCCCGTGGAAGAAGGGCGGGATGAGCATGAACATCGTGCGCAAGAAGATCTTCACACTGATGTCGCGCAACGCACGTTCCGCGACCGAGTACTTCCAGCTCCCACCGAATCGCGTGGTGGAGCTTGGGACGCAGATCGAGTTCTAGGATGCAGGTTGGAGGATGAATGATTCATCCCTCACGCTGACGTCTTGATCCTTCATCTTTCCACCCTCATCGCTTTCTCCATGTTGAGACTTCTCCTCGCTCTTCTTCTTCTGAGCACCCCCGCCCTCGCCCAGCGCGCCCCTGACGCGCCGCGCGACGACGCCAACTTCTCGTTCTACTCCGGTGCCTATCGCGCCAGCGTCCCGCGCCCCGAGACCATTCTCGGCTACAACGTCGGCGCGCGCCACACGCAGTATCATCAGCAGGAGCGGGTGCTGTTGAGCATCGCCGAGGCCGCGAAGGACCGCGTGCGCGTCGAGGAGATTGGATCCACGAGCGAGATGCGCACCATGCGCATCTATGTCGTGAGCTCGCCAGAGAACATCGCGCGCCTCGATGCCATCCGTGCGGATCTTGATCGGATCGCCGATCCCCGAGGGGCGTCGCAGGCACAGATCGATGCCGTCGTGGCGCGCACACCGGCCGTCGTCTGGTTCAGCGGGTCGGTGCACGGCGACGAAGTCCCGGGGTTCGAAGCCTCGATGCAGTTGCTCTATCACTTCGCCGCATCCGACGATCCGGCCACGCTCGAGCGCCTTAAGAACGCGATCATCATCATCAATCCCAGCTCGAACCCCGACGGTCACGAGCGCTTCTCGGTCTGGGGCAACTCGATTGCGGTCGGCAGTTCCGAGCGGCAGTCGCTGGAGCAGCAGCGCAATCAGCCCTGGTCCATCAGCGGCCGCTTCAATCATTTCCGGTTCGACATGAACCGTGACCTGATGGCGATGACGCAGCGCGAGGTGCAGGCGATTGTCGGCGGGATGCTTCGCTGGCACCCGATGGTCACCGCCGACCTGCACGGCTACACGTCGACCTACTACATGGCACCGGCCGCGCGCCCGGTGAATACGAACATCTCGCAGTGGCCGTATGCGTGGAGCGAGCGGATCGGGCGTGGCAACGCCGCCGCCTTTGATCGCTACGGCTGGCTCTACAACGTGCGCGATGCGTTCGATCTCTACTATCCCGGCTATTACGACTCGTGGCCCTCGCTCAATGGCGCGATGGGCACGACGTACGAGACCGACGGCGGGCCGGCCCTGCTCAAGCAGCGGGAAGATGGCACCCTGCTCTCGCTCCGCGATGGCATCTCGAAGCACTATGTCGCGGCACTCGCGACGGTAGAGACCTCGGCCGCGGCAGCGCGTGAACTCGTTCGCGACTACGCGGGCTTCCGTGCCAAGGCCATCACCGACGGGCGCAACGGCACGATGAAGCGAGTGGTGTTCGTGCCGGGGAGCGATCCCGCGCGCGCCGCTGAACTCGCGGCAGCGTTGCTTCGCGCCGGCATCGAAGTCACTCGCACCACCAGCGGCTTCTCCAGCGCGCGCGCCTCAAGCTACTCCGAGGATGGAGTGCGGAGCCGTCAGTTCCCTGCCGGTTCATACGTCGTCGATCTCGCGCAGCCGCAAGGCAAGGTCGCCAAGGCAGTGCTCGAGGCCGATCCCGAGCTCGATCCCGTCTTCGCGCGCAATCAGGTGGAGAAGTTCCAGCGCAATCAGCAGCGCTCGCGCAACGCGAACGACGCCGAAGGCTATGAGTTTTATGATGTCACCGCGTGGGCGCTGCCCGTCGCTTTCGGTGTCGAGGCGTACTGGACAGAGGATGCGCCTGCCGTGAGTGGCGCGCTTCTGTCGATCACCAACGGACCGCGCGTCAACGGCGAAGTGCTGCCGCACGCCATCGCCGGTGGCATTGTCGATGGTGCCGACGCGCGTTCGGCATTCCTCTGGCGCAATGATCGCAATGGCGCAGCGAAGCTCGCCGCGCAGTT
>JAYTDH010000107.1:0-7341 GCA_043736095.1 Gemmatimonas sp. | reverse complement strand
GTTCCCCTCTTGTCCCACGAGGAACATCTCACGCTGCTTGGCGTCGAGGATGCCGAGGACCGAGGCGAGCACCTCCGGGGTGCGTGTGGGCTCGGCGCGCAGGCTCACGAGGGCATGCGCACGCAGCGCGTCGCGCACCGCGCGGGGCTCGGCGAGCGGGCCGCGTTCGACTGGGATGCTGGCGATGCGTGGTTCGCGCACCGCCCCAATGAAGTCGGCGGGATACACGCCGTCGGGCGCGACCTGGATCCACCAGTCCCCCTCGAGAAACGATGGAGCGAGGAGCCAGGTGGTGGCGAGGCGCGTCGCGAGCCAGAGCCCCGCAGTCGCCAATGCCAGAAACCGCGCCACGCGGGGGCTGGGGAGAATGACAAGACGCCACTGCGAAGCCGCGAGCATGCCGAGCGCGCCGCCGAGTGAATTCGTGAGGACGTCACGGATGTTCGCATCACGGTCGGGAATGATGAACATCTGCAGCACTTCAATGAGCACCGTGACCAACACGATGCCCGCGAGGGCGACGCGTAGACGCAGCCCCGCGAGGTAGAGCCCAAACCCGAACGGGATGAACAGGACGACATTCAACGCCGTGTCCACGAGTCCGGCGTCGCTGCAGAGAATGCACCACCACGCCGTCTCGGGCTGGAAGCCGCGGGCCGGAGTCCCCGGGGTGAGGGTGGCGATGCCCATCGCGATGAGCGAGATGCCGGCAATGAGCCAGCCGAATTGCCGTGCGCGCATCGGTGAAATCTGCACTGGGGTGAGCATCGTTGTCGCGCCCCGATATCACCTTCGGATATCTTCTTGCGATGCCAATCTTTGGCCGCGTGCTGCCCCCGGTTTCGTCGCCCCTCACCCTGGGTGCATTGGGGCGCGGGGTTCGCACCGCATTGGGCGGCGTTGCGGACGGCGCACCGGAGGTGGAGCGACAACTGGCCACTCGCTTTGCCTCGTCGCGCATTGTCCTCACCGACAGTGGCACATCAGCGCTGACGCTCGCGATGCAACTCGCGGACGCCGGGCGAAATCTCCCCGTCGCGCTCCCGGCGTATGGCTGCTTTGATCTCGCCACCGCCGCCGACGGGGCAGGGTTGCGCGCCGTCCTCTACGATGTGGATCCGACCACGTTGGCGCCGAATGCTGAATCGCTGGCCGCCGCGCTGGCGCTGGCCCCGGCCTCTGTGGTGGTCGCGCACTTTTATGGCGTGCCGGTTGATACGCGTCGGATCAGGGCGCAGGTGGAGGCTGCGGGCGCGTTGTTGATTGACGATGCCGCTCAAGGGATTGGTGCGTTGGTGGATGGCCGCCCCGCTGGGCTCGGTGGAGCGCTTGGCGTGCTGAGCTTCGGACGCGGGAAGGGCGTGACCGGAGGTGGAGGGGGTGCACTGCTGGTGCCCAATGATTCCCCCTGCATTGCGCAGTCGCGCGCACTGGCGCTCACGCCGGCTGCTGCGGGATGGTTTGGTTCGCTCGCCAAGGGGGGAGCGCAGTGGCTGCTCGCCCGACCCTCGCTCTACGCGATTCCTTCATCCCTTCCCTTTCTTGGACTGGGCGAAACGCGGTATCACGCGCCGCATGCAGTTACGGCCATGCCGTCATTCGCCCTGGGCGTATTGTCGGTGACCGCGGGACTCGCGGACACTGAGATTGCGACGCGACGCGCGCATGCCGAACGCCTCCGTCGCGTCGCGCGCGATGCTGGATGGGAGGTACCACACCTTCGCGATGGGCTTGAGCCCGGATGGTTGCGACTCCCGCTGATGTTGCCAATGTCGGTTGCCCCCGAGACGATTCCACGTCACCTCGGCGTGACCCGCGGCTACCCACAGTCACTGGCAGACCTCTCGGGATTCGGAGAGCGCACGCTGCTCCCCGCTGCGCGCTATCCGGGCGCGCGGGCGCTTGCTGCGCGGTTGGTGACCCTTCCCACCCACGGACAGGTGCGGGAGCGCGATCTCGCGGCACTCGAGCGCTGGTTGCGCGCGCCGCAGAGCGCGCCGCAGAGCGCGCTGCCGGGCGCGCTGCCGGGCGTTAGCCGATAGTCAATCGCATACGGAAGCCCGCCGCGCTCAGACCAGGGGTGATGTTGAGGCGAGGGCGGGCGAATGGCGCATCCTGTGCCGTGCATCCCCCGCCTTCGACCCGCCATCCCGCACGCAGCCCGACCTCTGCGGCGACGCTCGATGCGAGTTCCGTGAAGAGGCCATAGGGATACGCCACCTCTGGAATCCAGCGGGTCGGAAATCGCTCGCGTAGCCAGCTCGCGGTGCGGCTCAGCTCCGAGGCGATCGTCTCCTTGTCGAGCGCGGCGAGGTTGGGATGCGACCACGTGTGCACTCCGAGCGAGAGGAGAGGCGCGGTTGCCATTGCTGCCGTGAGTTCTTCCTCGCTGGCAATGCGGTGCACGGGGAGCGGGGTGTGCAGTGGCCACCCCGAGGTGCGAGCGTGCGCGAGAATTGCTTCGCCTTCGCCTCGTGATTCCCACAAGGCCTGCGCTCGCATCGAGGCTGGCACCGC
Source organism: Gemmatimonas sp. (assembly GCA_043736095.1). Lineage (GTDB taxonomy): Bacteria > Gemmatimonadota > Gemmatimonadetes > Gemmatimonadales > Gemmatimonadaceae > Pseudogemmatithrix. The sequence goes on along the minus strand of JAYTDH010000107.1, from coordinate 4,824 downwards.
GCCAAGCTCGGGGCTGGCAAGACAATCCCACCACGGGGCCCTCGCACCGAGGAGTCCCGGGGTCACGAAAATCGTGGCGGGGATTCCACGTCGCTGCAGCTCGGGAATCGCGTGTTCGCACACTCCCGCGTACGCATCATCGAAGGTGATGGCGGCCGTCGGTGTAGCATCGGGAGCGAGCGGGGCATCAACGGCGACCACTGGAATCCCGAGCGCCGCGAGGACATCGAGCTGCTCGCGAAAGCGGTGGAGCGGAAGATGCAACGATTGGTCGCCGCCAACGGGCGGCAGGTGCGTGGCCACCACGTTGTGATACGCGAGCACGAATCGCACCCCGCGCAACTGGCGCAGACGCGCGCGCGTGCGATTCTCACCGCCGAGGAGCGACTCGACCGCACGCTTCGCGAGTTGGCGCATCACGCGGTAGGCTCTCGGGAGAGCTCGGCGTACAGCGCACGATACGCACGCAGCATCGTCTGGAGCGAGAAGTGCGAGGCGGCGCGTTCACGCCCCTGGCTTGCCAAGCGCTGCGCCAGTGCGGGGTCCTCAATCACACGCGTGAGTCCGGCAACGAGCGCGTCGGCGCTGCCCGCGGGGACAAGCAAGCCGGAGACGTCGTTGACGACAATCTCCTCGGGACCACCGCTGCGCGTGGCGACCACGGGAAGTCCGGCGGCCAGCGCTTGCACCGTGGAGATGGAAAAACCCTCGCTCGTGGAGGGCAGCACGAAGAGATCGAGGCCCGCGAGAAAATCCCCGGGATCGTCCTGAAAGCCGAGGAAGGTCACGTGGGAATCGAGTGCCAGTGCGCTGCGCTGTGCCTTGAGCGCATCGCCCAAGGCACCGGCGTCATCGCCGGCGATGGCGATGTGCACGTCGTGCCCGCGACTGCGCAGGTTGGCGACGGCGTCGAGCAGGAAATTGTATCCCTTGGGGCCGCGGACATTCCCGAGCGCACCAATCAGCGTGGCGGTTGGGGCAAGCCCGAGACGCTCGCGAAGCGCGGTGGAGCGCACGGTAGGGATCCGCGCGAGATCCGATCCATTGTGAATGGCGCGTAGGCGGCCGCGCGGGACGCCGGGAACCTGTTGCGCGAGTGCTTGGAGTCGGTGCGAGACGCACACAATGGCATTGGCGCGCCTCAGCATCCACCACTTGATGCGGTTATTCACCCCACGCCGCTCGACATCACTCGCCCCATGAAAAGTCACCGCAAGCGGAAGCGCCGAACCCCGCAGTGCGAGCGCCGCGTAGAGTGCCGCATCGAAGTTGTGGGCATGGACCACGGTGGGTCTGTAGCGCACGATCTCCGCGCGCAGCGCCCGCACGTAGGCCAGGTCAATTGGAGCTGAAAACGCAACGGTCGAGGGAGGAATCACGGCGCGCGCCTCCGCCGGGAGGGCGCGCCCAAGCCAGGACTGGGCAACGGGAATCACGGCACGCGTCTCGGTCTGCGCATCGCGCAGGCCATGCACGAGATCAACGAGTACCGTTTCGGCCCCGCCGGGGCCTTCGGTCTCGATGATATGAAGGATCCGCGCGGTCACTTCCGTGCCCCACGCGCGGCCACAACCGCCCGCATCACACTGCGGTGTACCGCGACCGTCATGGCGAGGTTCACCCACAGGTACGGGTAGTAAAGCACCGTGACGAAGGAGCCCGAAATCATGTAGCCGATCAGGGCGCCATCGAGTCCCGTGGCCAAATGCCAACTCAGGCGACCCTCGTCCCCGAGCTTACGCGCGAGGGCACGCGTCTTGGCGTTGAGCCAAAAGGTGCCAAAAATGAGGAAGAGCAACGCGAAGAGTCCGGTGTAGCCCAGCTCCGCGAGGGCCTCGATCATGAAGTTGTGCGGAAGCTGGATGATCTCGCGATCTTCGAGCTTGGCGCCCCACACTTTGGTGTAGTAGGGCATCCAGTTGGCATAGCCAATGCCGATGAATGGATGGTCATTGGCGAACTCAATACCGCGCGTCCAATACCGCAGTCGCGATTGGGATGTGCTGTCGTCGCCCGAGGCGGAGAGGCGATCCCGCTGCTCATTGGGAATCAGTGCGTAGGTTGCCCCGCCGAGCACCAGAAGTGCAATGGTTCCGCGCACCTTGTACTTCCCGCGCGCGAGCATCCAGAGCGCCACGCCAGCGAGTCCCACGAGCGCGCCGCGCGACGATGACGCGATGGCACTCGCGACCGCTGTCCCGGCAAACCCAAGAAACAGGAAAAAGACGAACTTGGAGATGTACGGGCGCACGCCGAGCGCGAAGTAAATGGCGACCGGAAAGAGCACGCACATCTGAATGCCGAACTCGCCCGAGTTCTGGAACCATCCCGGTGCGCCCGTCACGCCCCAGTCGCGGAATCCGAAGCCTGTCTGGGCCCAACCCCGCACGCCGTGCTGGGTCATCTTCAGGTTCCACAGGAAATACGTCAGCATCAGCAGCACCACGCGGGTCTGCGTGTTCAGCGTCGTGGAGATGACGTAGTACACGGCAATCCAACTGCCGTAGATGTTGATCTTGTCGAAGCCGTACTTCGGGTCGAAGGCGAACGCGAGGGAGAGCGCCACGATGATCGAGTAGGCGAGCATCCCAGTGTCAATCACCGTCCAGCGTCGTTTCCCATGCTCTTGGGTGAGGGCCAGCCCCGCCGCCAGCAGCAGGGTGATCTGCGAGAAGGGGAGAATCCCGAGTGCCGGGTAGATCGACTGCGGCCGGACATACTCGAGGAACACGAAGATGTACACGAGCCAGACCGAGAGCGGCTGGGAGCGGAGCGCCGCCCAGAGGGCGCGCGGTCGCATCGCCAGCACCCCTTCGGGAATCGTGTGCGCCTTCGGCAGCACGGGAAGAGCCGCGACGGTCATGCTCCACTCCCTCGAATCAGCGACTTGAGGCGCTCGGCGCCCACAAACTGCTGCCGCATCCCGTCGCGGTCGTCGGAGTAGGGAATGCGTGGAAGCGCGAAACGGTCCGCGCGCGCATGGGCGCGGGTGCAGTGTCCACCATCCGCGCGGAGGGCGGCCATCAAGCCGGAGGCCAGCAAGAGCTGGCGCTCGCGCTCGCCAAAATCAATGCTCGTACCATTCGGGAAGGCGAACACCTTCGAGGAATGCGGCGTCGCCTCGCGGATGCGGGACCACGAATCCATGATTTCGCGTTGCACGCTCGCGCGGTCCTCGTTGGCCAAAATTGGGTGCTGACGCGAGTGTGCCCCGAAGCGCATCCCGCGCGCTCCCCAATGATTCACTTCACTCCACGTGAGTGAGCCCCACCGTGGCACAGGCTTCTCCGGCAACTCACGATTCACCGCCACTGAGAGTGCCGCGAGATTCTCGCGGATCTCGCATATGGGCAGCGACTTGAATCGCTCCATCAGTTCCTGCAGCCGCAGGTATCGTTCTGCGGCGGTTCGCCAGCGAAAGGTCGTGGCGGCACCGAGCGCCTCATACGACACCTCTCCTTGGGGCGCGTCGCCCAGCAGGTAGGCGAGGGCGTCATACCAGAGCCAGGTCTCTCCGTCCACGAATCCCGTCGTGAGAAAGAGTGTGGCGGGCACGTCGAAGCGCGCGAAGATCGGCGCGCCAATGCGGGCGAAGTCCGCATGTCCATCGTCCACGGTGAAGACGACGGTGCGCGGCTCTGCTTCCTCGCCGCACACGAGTCGGGTCACGAACTGATCCAGCGAAACGATGTTGTAGCGGTGACGGCGCAGATACTCGAGATGCGCCGCAAGCAGGTCAGAGGAGTGGCCAGTGACCCCGAGCTCGCGGTCCTCGAAGCGGTGCATCATGACAATCGCCGCCGAAGAGCCCGCGAAGTGCGCCCACACGGGCTCGAGCATTGGCGCGAGAATCACGCGCCGGGCGAGACGATGCGGCGCCGAGACGCGATTCACGAGCGGTTCGCCGTCGGTCACCAACTGCATCAGGCGGGCCGCCGAGCGTACGATGCGCTGATAACAGGCGCGGACGGCGTCGATGCCTTCACCATAGGGATCGGGGATTGCCGCGCCATCCGGTGAGCTGAGCGGGTCCAGCGAGCCCAATAGAAGAATCTTGCCGCTCGCGCTCGGGAACCGTGCGGCAAGTATGGCCTCATTGCGGCGGTCCATCACTACGATCAGGTCTGCCTTGCGCACGTCGTCATCAGTGATGGTCGCCGAGCGATGATCGGCGAGCGAAACGCCGAGCTCCAGGGCCGCTTGCTGCGCATCGGCGGGAGAGGGACGTCCTCCCCGCGAATGCAGGCCACCGGAGATGGTCGTGATGGGAATGCCGGCCCGCGCGCTTGCCTGCGCGATCCACTCGTGCGCGAAGGGACTCCGGTAGATGTTGCCATAGCAGAGCACGAGAATGGTCGGGGTGTGCTCAAAGCCCGTGATGCGCTGAAGCACCCGCCCCGTGCGTGGGCCGCGTCCAAACACGCCGCGAACCAAGGTCCAGCGCGCGTCGGCGGGGACCTCTCGAAGGTCGCGAAGCACGCGGAAGAGCGAGCGCGGCATGAGGCGACGTACCATGGATTTCGCGAGGCTCGTTCGGCGTGACATCTCAGCGGAATCTAAGTGGCTCCCGCATGGGACGCTCACCCTGTCGGGAGTGCGTCTCGTCGGCTAAACTGCTCCGCGTGATACCCCGCACCCTCCAGAGCGCCGCGCCGCGCATCCTTGTCCTCGATGGTGACGAGCGTGCCGCGCTTGCTGTGACGCGTTCGCTGATTGCCGCGGGCTTTGGGGTGACGGTTGTGGCGGCGCACCGCCGCTCGCTCGCTGGGGTGAGTCGTGGCGCGACGGGGCGTGTTCGCCGCAACGATCCCCTTCGTGCCCCTG
>JAYTDH010000106.1:0-1560 GCA_043736095.1 Gemmatimonas sp. | reverse complement strand
TCGACATTCTCGAATCGCGATCCTGGGAGCACCGTCTTCGCCGGACGCAGATTCGCGTAGAGATCAAACTCCTTGCGCAGCGCGACATTGATTGAGCGGAACCCCTTCCCCACCGGCGTCTCGAGCGGACCCTTCAGCGCAATCTTTGTGCGCCGAATTGACTCGATGGTGGCCTCGGGAATCGGATCGCCGAGTGCCTTCACCGCGGCCATTCCGGCAAGCTGCCGATCCCACGTGATATCGGCACCGGCGGCCGCCAGCAGGCGCAACGTTGCATCGGTGATTGCGGGGCCGATGCCGTCGCCAGGAATCAATGTTACGTGCAGAGTCATATTGAGCGGGGAGAGATGATTTTTAGGGGAGCGACTACGGTTCGATAATCAGCGCGGCGAGTTGTCCGGCCAGCGCCGTCAACATCGTGGGCCCAGCCGGCGCGCGGAGGTCCGCCGCCCACACCACGCCACGCGTACGAGTATCGACCAGCACCACGCGGAGCTGGACGAACTCACCGACACCGCGGAGCTCCACTGGGATCAGCGCGTGCCGTGTGTCGCCAAGTGCGCTGATCGAGCGGAGATTGTCCGCGACGAGCGGTGCGACATCATCGCCAGGCTTCGGGAGGAGGCCGCGCCAGCGACCAACGCCGAGGATGCTAGGATCGCTGGCGTACATCGGATTGCGACGCGCCGAGCGGACCACATCGGGAGCGTACGCCCACTTGGTGCCGAGGCCGCCGTCACGCAGCGCCTGCGTGATCGCCGAGTCGAGTTGGGGCCGAAGCCGGCTCCACGTCGCATCCTTGCTCCATCCGATCGTATCGGCCTGCCAGAGCTGCGCTGGGACAACGGCCACTCGCATGGCGGCGAACGACGCCAGCGGCGGCGCGACGGGAACAGCTGCCGCAGCAGGCGCGGTGCGCACCGCAGACGCAGCAGGCGCCTTTGGCGCGGGCTCCTGCGACCACAGCAGGATCGGGAACGCGAGGAGCACGACGAAAGACGCGGCGAAGCGCGCGGCGAACCGCGCGGCGAAAAGGCGCACGAAGGGCGGATTGAAGGAAGAAGGGCGCGCGGCGATGCTTTGCCCTCCGAAAAGTAATGGCCAACGCCTCTCTCCTGCACGGGCACGGTGACGTTGCCCCTCCCGATACCCCGCCGTTTGCGGTACAATCGGGAGCCTCTGTGCGAGGGGGCCCGCGACGACCGCCGGCCCGTGTCCGCTCTTCCCCCGACCCGCCCGCTCGATGCCTCGTTGGCTTTCGGCCCTGCTCTGGGCCGTCGTCTCGCTCGTCGGTGCTTCCGCCTTCGCCTATCTCGGGCTCCGACGTGGCGAGTCCATCAGCGCGGCGTGGCTCCTTACCGCCGCACTCTGCACCTACGCCGTTGGGTATCGGTTCTACAGCAAGATCATCGCCGCCAAGATCTTCGCGCTCGATCCCAACCGCGCCACGCCCGCCGAACGTCTCGCCGATGGACGCGACTTCGTGCCGACCAACAAGTGGATCGTCTTCGGGCACCACTTCGCGGCGATCTCCGGCCCGGGCCCACTCGTCGGACCGAC
>JAYTDH010000105.1:0-1947 GCA_043736095.1 Gemmatimonas sp. | reverse complement strand
GAGGTGCTGGCGCTTTACATGCTGGAACGTGGTGGATCGCTAAAGGCGGAGGTCGCGGCCAATCGCCCGGCGCAGGCGTTGGAGTTCGGCTGCGGACTCGGGCTCGTGGCGCTCGCTGCAGAACGGGTGGGCTTCACCGTACTCGCCACCGACTACTACGACGATGCCCTGCTCTTCGCCGCGCACAATGGCGAGCGGGCCAACGGACGTCCACTTGCGACGCGCATGGTAGACTGGACGGCGATGCCGACAGACCTCGGGTCGTATCCGCTCGTGATTGCCGCCGATGTGCTGTATGAGATGCGGTACGCACCAATCCTCGCCGACGCGCTCGTGCAGACGCTGGCGCCCGGCGGCGTGTTCGTGCTCGCTGATCAGGGACGGATTGCGCTCGAGGCATTTCTCGAGGAGACCGCTACGCGCGGCCTTGAGCACCGCATCACGCACCGCGTTCCCGCACCGCCAGGCGTGGCCAAGCCGAACATCACGATCTATGAGATGCGGTGGAAGGCGTGATGCGCCGCAGCGGTGGCCTTGAGAGCGAGCCCTACAGCCAGCGCCGCACCCGCGTGAGATAGTCCTCGTACGGCGTGCCGAACTTCCGCGCGAGATACGCCTCCTCGCGGGCAATCACGAGGTTGTTCGTCGCGACGATTGCGGGGATTACCATCAGCACGACCGCGAGCCGATCGGTCCAGAGCCCGACTCCCACCTGCATTAGTGCGAAGCCGAGGTAGATCGGATTGCGCGTGAGCGCGAAGGGTCCGTCAGTGGCAATCGCGGTGGTCGGCTTCCAGGGCCGCACGTCTGTGCGATGACGCTTGAGCGTCCATAGCGTCCAGAGCACGAGCGCACCTGCGAGCAGGCAGAAGATGCGGCCGAGCCCACCCCACTCTGCGGGCCGCGCGTGGACCGGGCGAATCCGGTGCGCGGCGAATCCGATTGCCAGCGCAATCACAAAGATAAGCGGCGGCTTGATCGGCAGATCCGGATGATCCGGCGGTAGTTCAACGAGCGACGGACTTTCGATCATCACTCGGCCCTCAGGCCAACTGTTCCGCGACGACTTCGGCGATGTCATACACCGGGACCTCGCTTCCCTGCGCCTTCACGCCGTCGGCCATCATGGTCATGCAGAAGGGGCACGCAACTGCGACCGCATCGGCCTTCGTGGCCAGCGCTTCCTCCGCGCGCTCCACGTTGATGCGCTTGCCGACCTTTTCTTCCATCCACATACGACCGCCACCGGCGCCGCAGCAGAGGCCTTTGTCCTTGGTGCGCTCCATCTCCACCAAGTTCACCACTGGGAGCGCGCGGCGCAGTGTCTCGCGCGGCGCATCGTACACGTCGTTGTAGCGCCCGAGGTAGCAGGAGTCGTGATACGTGAAGGTGCGCACCGGCGCGTGGAGATCTTGGCGGATTGGCACGCGGCCTTGGGCCATCAGATACTCGATATAGACCGAGTGATGCACGACATCATAGTTGCCACCGAACTGCGGATACTCGTTGCCCAGCTGATGGAAGCAGTGCGGGCACGCGGTGACGATCGTCTTCACGCCATACTTGCCGAGTGTCTCGACATTGTCTTTGGCGAGCATCTGGTAGAGGTACTCGTTCCCCAGACGGCGCGCCGGGTCGCCATTGCACTTCTCTTCTTGTCCGAGGATGGCGAACTTCACGTTTGCGGCCTGTAGAATCTTGGCGAATGCGACCGTCGTCTTCTTGGCGCGATCATCGAACGAGCCCATGCAGCCTACCCAGTAGAGCACGTCGGGCTTGTCGCCGCGCTCGGCCATCTCGGCCATTGTCGGAATGTTCATGCCCTCCGACCACTTCCCGCGGTCACCCGGATCAAAGGCCCAGGGCGAGCCACTCGCTTCCATCGACTCGAACGCGGGCATCATTTCCTCGGGGAATCGTGATTCCGAGAGGACAAGGTTGCGACGC
>JAYTDH010000104.1:0-3966 GCA_043736095.1 Gemmatimonas sp. | reverse complement strand
GGTGCGGTCGGTTTTGTGATTCCGCTCGCGCTCATCCTTGCTATCGCGATTGTTGCGATCCTGCTCAACGATGCGCTGCGGGCTACGTCAATCGCGTTCCTCGCCGTCACACTCTGGGCAGTGACCTTCGCGCACAGCGTGACGATGGCGGCGCGGACACACGACACGCCGCAGCGGATCGTGGTGCGCAAACGGTTGTGGATGGTGCACGACTTCTTCGCGCGGGAGCTACGCAAGGAGCGTCCCAAGTTGCGCGACGAGTGGTTCCCGTATGTGATCGGATTCGGATTGGGGCGCGAGGCCGATCGGTGGTTCCGCGCGTTTGGTGCGGCGACGTCCGAAGGAATTCCCGCGACGAGCACAGCAAGCGCCTTTGGCGGTGCGAGCAGCACGTCGAGTGCGGGCGGCAGCTCGTGGTCTGGCTTCGGCGGCGGCGGTGGATTCTCTGGCGCTGGGAGCGCGGGATCGTTCGCAGCCGCAGTGGGTGGGATGGCCGCGGCGGTGCCGTCGCCGAGTTCGAGCTCGTCGGGTGGCGGCGGCGGAGGGGGTGGAAGCTCCGGCGGTGGAGGGGGCGGCGGGTGGTGAGTTTCGCACCAACCGAGTCAGCACTCTCGTTCTAGTGTTGGAGCTGGCTGATGTCGGCCAGCATCTGCGCGCCAGCGATCGGCTCCACGAGGCCCATTTTCACGGCATACCCGCCGACAAGAATTCGCGGCCGACGTGTCTCGGGAAGCGTCGTCAGTGATTCGACGACGGCGACAACTCCCGCGCGCTGCTCGGCCAGCGACATCGAGACCAGTACCATCTTCGGGTTCACGCGTTGGACGAGCGCCATTGTCTCGGCGACCGTGTGGGCCACGGCATCGGCGACGTCGCCATCGCGCGAGACGGGCCAAGTGTGCACACCTTCATGTGCGAGCCAGAGCGAGAGAATGCGCAACGCGAGCGTGTGCTGATTCCCGGCGGCGTTCAGCAGCACCACATCCTCACCCGATACGGTCGCGAGTCTCGACGCAAGCTCAGGCGAGCGCCGGGTCGAGACAAGGTCGAAGAGTTCCTCGCAGAAGGTCGTGAAGCGATGTTCGTCTGCGACGCTAATCACCGCCCGCTCCCACTGTCTGCCAATCTCGTACAGCATCGGTGCCACGATGCCGAGCAGGATGTCCACGGCGCGCAAGCGCGCGGAACTCGCATCATCGAGCACGGCGGCGGCGGCCCTGACGTCGGAGTTCTTGCCGGCGGCCCAGAGGCGGTCGTAGATGTTTTTCACCGCCTTGGCGTGGGTGCGGTCGCCCGCATCGAAATCATCAATCGTCATGGCACACGCATCACAGATTCCGTGGGTGACGCGCAGATCGTCGTAGGGAGGGAGTTCGCCTTGAAACTCTTGGCAATACGAGCACCATTTCAGCACTCGACCGCGCCCTCGGAACTGGTCGCCGTCGCACCAAGCATCGCCACAAGCGTCGCACCAAACGTCGCACCAAACGTCGCACCAAACGTCGCGTCGAGCGTGCCGCGGAGCGCGTGTACGTGCGCAATTGACGCCGGAGAGAAGCGCATCGGATCAGTGAACCAGTCGAGCGCAGAATCGAGAGCGTGATCGATGCCCGCGTGCTCATCGATCCACGCAGACGCGATGAGCGCGGCGGCCAAAGGCGTCGCAAACCCTGGGATGTGATTAAGCAGCGATTCTGCCTGAGCGATTGCGATTGAAAAGGGCTCCCCGAGCGCGCGACGCTCGCGGTCGCGATTGGCGAGGAAGTCATCGAAGCGCGTACTCTGTTCGGCGCGGGCTGGGAACTCGCTTGCAAGAGCGGCCGCGATTGTGCGCAGGTGCGTCTCGAGGATCAGCGTGGGGATGCCGCGACTCGCGAGGACACCGCGGAGCCAGTCGAGCTGGGTCGTGACGCGCGTCGTCGGCAGTTGCGTCAGCCAGACCAACCAGCAGCTGTCGCTGCTCGTGAAGCGCACCCCGCGCTCCCCGAAGCGCTGGCCGAGGTACGGGAACTGCTCCCACGCGGCGCGTCCCGCACGCAGGGCGAGCGCGATCTCGCGCGGATCCTGCGGCATCCCGTGCTGCCCCGCCTCCGGATTGATTCCCGTCACGAGGAACTGGACATCGCCATCCTCATACGGAAAGAGCGCGTGGCACATCTGCCCGAACCACGCCACGCCGCGCGCGGCCGCACGCACGACCCGTTCCGTCTCGTGCTCCGTGAGCTGGAGCGCGTCCACCTGCGCGAGGTAGGCGGCTTCGTCGCCTCGCGTCGCGCCTGGCGCGCAGTGGTACGGCTGCGCCGCGAGCAGAGCGAATCGTGCCCCGATGAGGGTCATCGTCGCGTCCGTGTCACCGAGGACCTCGTTCGCGTAGGCGAGCGAGAGTTTGAGTGGCCTGGTGAGGCTTGGAGTCAACTCCGCGTGTAGCGCGTCGAGTTGCGCGAGCAGCGCCGGCGCGATTCTGGGCGTGGACGCCGAGAGCGCGGTGAGTTCCGAGTGGGCGACGCGCTCAAGTGCGGTCTCCACGATGCTATGGACCACGGCGAGGCTGCGCAGAGAGCTGACAGTCGAGGCGAGCGGAAGGCCGCCGCCGATGTGGCTCGCGAAAATCGGAAGGAGCGCCGTTTTAGCGAGGGGAGCGCGTGTAACAGCAGTCAACTGACCACTGGTAGCCATGTGCAGGAAAGTACCACGCGAAGGATCCGCATCCTAATGCGGCATCACGATGTGCGGGTCTGCGCTCAGGCCGCTGCGCATGGCTCGGGGAAGCCCCTACAGCGGATGCGTAGGGCTACCTCCGTGCAGAGCGCTCCGAGCGATCAAACGCTAGAAGTACGTGGCGAACCCGACCTGCAGCGCCCCCAAGTGCGTCGCCGCGTTGTTGAGCAGGTCATGCGAACGCTGACGGCGATAGTTCGCCTTAAACACTGATCCGCTCACAGGACGGAAGCTCGCCCCGACCACCACCGCGGTGATGTCGTCGCCGATGGTGCCGCCCGTTGAGGAGAAGGTGCCGACATTGCGGTCCACGTACTCGAGTCGAAGATCCGCGCTGAGCGTTGCGTTCGGAAACCCGCGCAACATCGGTCGCCAGATGGGCATCGTCGCGTCGAGATGCCATCCGATCTGCCGATGTCCGAAAAGTTCGCGCAAATCTGTGGGAATCGCGATCGATGCAACGGCCATCTCGCCACGCAGCTCCACCGGTCCCGCTTGCGTCGTGCCATCGAGCGCAACAACCGTCAAGCGTCGCGCGTTGTCGATCGTGATGCCCTCGATCTGGTAGCTGTTGTAAATGCCCGTGTAGAACGACGCGCCGAACTCGCCGAGCCGCCGATGCTGGGCGGCGAGGCGCCCCGAGAATGCCGGAGACCCGTTGTTATCTTCGGCGAACGCTTCCGCGCGCTTGCCGTCGCTCAGACTCGTGCGTCCCGCGGCATTCAAGATCACGCCATCGCCGAGTCCGTTGGTTACGTAGAAGTCGTAGGTGAGCCCGAATCCGCGCGGCGCGAGACGACCGTGCGCGCCGAACCCGACTTCCGAGAGCGTCGCGGCGATAATCTGCGTGGAGACCAACGGCCGGTCGATGAAGTTCCATCGCGGCGAATCGTGGTTCACGTTGAAGGCGCCAATCGGTGGGAGGATGATGCCGGCGCGGAGCACGAATGCGGGATCAAACGCGACGTCAATCAACGCCGTCTCGAGCGCAATCTCCTCGGTGCCGTGCTCAAACTCCAGTTCCGAGATGAAGCGAATGCGCGATCCGATCGATGAGAAGAGAAAGATGTTGAAGCGCCGCAGTTCCATCGTGTACCCGTCGCCTAAACCATCCTCGACCACGTAATTCGAATTGCCTTCGATGTAGCCGCCGACTGCGGTGCGGTCCATCGAGCCCACCACGGGGCGATTGAAGATCCCCTCTTGCACGGAGCGCCGCGTGGTATCCGGCGCGGCCTGAGCGTTCAC